>DATENJ010000787.1:0-3253 GCA_035275125.1 Actinomycetes bacterium
TGGCGGTCGCCTCGACCTCGGCCGAGGAGTCGGTCAGGGCGGTGGTCGACCACATCGTCGCCCCGGACCTCGCGGACCAGGTCGCCGTCTACGCCGGCGATGTCGTCCCGGCCAAGAAACCCGACCCGGCCATCTACCGGCTCGTGGTCGAGGACCTGGGGCTGGACCGGGCCCGGACGCTGGTCGTCGAGGACTCCCGCAACGGCCTGCTGGCCGCGGTCGGGGCCGGCCTGCGGTGTGTGGTGACGGTGAACGGCTACACCCGGGACCAGGACCTGTCCGAGGCGGTGCTGGTCGTGTCCTCACTCGGCGACCCCGGCGGCGAGCCGGCCGAGGTGCTGGCCAACCGGAGCCGGGCCCGGCCCGGCACCCACCTGACCCTGGCCGACCTGGACGACTGCCTTGAGCCCTGACCCCTGCCGGCCGTCGCCGGCCACGAGTCGACGGAGGTGCCGGTGAGCGACAGCTTCGACCAGGTGAACCTGGTCGTGCGGACGATCGCGCAGACGGCGGTCGACAACGAGAAATACTTCGGCGACCTCGACGCGGTGGTCGGCGACGGCGACTTCGGCTACTCGATGGCCCGCGGCTTCGAGCAGGTGCTGGCCGGGTTCGACGACTTCGACCGGTCCGACGTCGGCACGTTCCTGAAGAAGGTCGCGGTCACCATCACCGGCCGGATCGGCGGGACCTCGGGGCCCATCTGGGGCACGGCGTTCCTGCGGGCCGGCGCGGTGGCCGCCGGCAAGACGACCCTGGAGCCCGCCGACGTGGTCGCGATGCTGCGGGCCGCGGTCGAGGGCATCAAGCAGCGCGGCCAGGCCGAGCTGGGCGACAAGACCCTCCTGGACGCCCTGGTCCCGGCCACCGACGCGCTCGAACGCGAGCTGGACGCCGGCAGCGGGAGCACCGCGGCCATCCAGGCGGCCTCGGCCGCCGGCCGGGAGGCGGCCGAGGCGACCAAGGACATGGTCGCCCGCCGGGGCCGCGCCGCCTACACGGGCGAGCGCAGCCGCGGCTCGGTCGACGCCGGCGCCACGGCGGTCGCGGTGATGTTGGAACGGATCAGCGCCGCCTGGGCGGCGGCCGAGTCGGAGGAGGACGCCGGATGAAGAAGTTCGTCAACGACCCCAAGCAGTTCGTCCCGGAGATGCTGCGCGGCATCGCCCTGGCCAACCCCGACACCCTGCGCTATGTCCCGGAGTACAACCTGATCATGCGGGCCGACTCCCCGCGCGAGGACAAGGTCTCGATCGTGCAGGGCTCCGGCTCCGGCCACGAGCCCGCCCACGTGATGGTGGTCGGCCGGGGCATGCTCGATGCCGCCTGCCCCGGCGACGTGTTCGCCGCCCCGCCGATGGACTACGTCTACGAGACGACCAAGCTGCTCAACACGCCAAAGGGTGTGCTCCATCTGATCAACAACTACACCGGCGACCGGATGGCCTTCGACATGGGCCGGGAGATGGCCGACGCCGAGGGGATCCGGGTCGAGACGCTGCTCATCGACGACGACGTCTCGGTCAAGGACTCCACCTATACCGTCGGCCGCCGCGGCGTGGCCGGCAACTTCTTCGTCATCAAGGCCGTCGGCGCCGCCGCCGAGGAGGGCACCGAGCTGGACGACCTGGTCACCCTGGGCAACCGGGTGAACGCGGTCACTCGGACCATGGGCATGGCCCTGACCGCCTGCACCCCGCCGGCCAAGGGCTCCCCGCTGTTCGAGCTCGGCGACGACGAGATGGAGATGGGCGTCGGCATCCACGGCGAGCCTGGCCGCCGTCGCGAGAAGCTGACGAACGCCGACGCGATCATCGACGAGCTCCTGGAGGCCTGCGTCACCGACCTCCCGTACCAGCAGGGCGACGAGGTCGCGCTGATGATCAACGGCCTGGGCGGTACCCCCATCAGCGAGCTCTACATCCTCTACGGGCGGGCCCACCAGCAGCTCGCCGACCGCGGCATCAGCGTGCGCAAGAACTACGTCGGCGAGTACTGCACCTCGCTCGACATGGCCGGCGCCTCCCTCACCCTGGTCAAGCTCGACGACGAGCTGGTCCGGCTGCTGGAGGCTCCGGCAGAGGTGGCCGTCCGCATCTTCTAGCTCTGGGGGTCTCCCGGCGGCTCCAGACCGAGACCACGCAGGCCGGCGCGCCCCGGGTGGACGAGCGGGTTGGCGGCCGCGTCGGGCTGGTGGTACCAGCCGCCGCGGATGTCGTCGAGCCAGCCGCTGCCCGGGGTGTAGCCGGGGACGTCCAGCTTGGGCTCGAACGGCTTGACGTCCAGGACCGGGGTGCCGTCGAGCAGGTCGACCCCGGTGAAGTCGACCTCGTTGCCTCGGACGGCCAGGACCCGGACCAGACTGAGGGCCAGGTAGTTGGGGCGGACCGGGGCCCGGGTGGCGAACACCCCGACCCGCTGGCCGGTGTGGGCGAGCAGGAACGGCACCGGCCGGAGCCGGTCGCCGGTGAAGGGCCTGGTGCCGCGCCCGTCCGCCGCCCAGGCCTGGTCGAGGAAGCAGATGAGGTGGACGTAGTCGAACCCCTCCAGCCCGTCCAGGGCTTCGGCGTAGCGCTCCTCCACGACCAGCCGGCCCCGCTCGGCCGGGTTGCGGCGCGTCTGGATCGGGGTGTCCTCCATCCTCTGGTAGGCGGTGCGGACATGCCCGATCGGTTCGAGCTCGATCCGTTGTTGGGCGGCCGGTGCCATGGCGGTCTCCTCCGGCGAAGGCGGGGTAGACAGTGACCGAAACTGTATCGGCTACCTCGTCCTGGGAGCGGAGATGGAAGCGGACACCATCGAGACCGAACGGCTGGTGCTGACCCCGCTGCGCACCAGCGACGCCGAGCAGATGGCCGAGGTGCTGGCCGACCCTCGGCTCCACCTGTTCATCGGTGGCCGCCCGGCGACCCTCGACGAGCTGCGGGCCCGCTACGCCGCCATGACGGCCGGCTCCGCCAGCCCCGACGAGGTGTGGCGCAACTGGGTCGTCCGGGGCCGCGCCGACCACCTGCCGGTCGGGACCGTGCAGGCCACCCTCTACCGCCACGACGACCGCTGGAGCGCCGACATCGCCTGGGTCGTCGGCGTCCCCTACCAGGGGCAGGGCTACGCCGCCGAGGCGGCCCGGGCCCTGGTCGGCTGGCTCGCCGACCGCGACATCCACGAGGTCGTCGCCCACATCCACCCCGACCACGAGGCGTCGGGGCGGGTCGCCCGCCGCGCCGGGCTCCACCCCACCGCCGACCTGGTC
>DATENJ010000788.1:0-4785 GCA_035275125.1 Actinomycetes bacterium
TCGGGTTCGTGGAGCCGACTCACGCCGGCCCGGCCAACGCCGCCGCCCTCTGCCATCGGGGCCGGGTGCTCGGCGTCTACCGCAAGGTCCTGCTGCCCAACTACGGCGTGTTCGACGAGGAGCGCTACTTCGTCCCCGGGACCGAGGTGCTGCTGGCCAGCTTCGGCCGGGTCGAGGTGGCGGTGACCATCTGCGAGGACCTGTGGTTCCCGTGGGGGCCGATGGCCACCGCGGTGGCAGCCGGGGCCGAGGTCGTGGTCAGCCTCAACGCCTCCCCCTACCGGCTGGAGAAGGGCGAGCGGCTCCACCCCATGCTGGCCACCAGGGCGGCCGACCACGGCGCCCACCTGTTCTACGTCGCCCAGACCGGAGGCCAGGACGAGCTGGTCTTCGACGGCCAGAGCGCCTACATCGACCCCCAGGGACGCCTGCTGGCCAAGGCGGACGCGTTCACCGAGGAGCTGCTGGTCGTCGACCTGACCCTCGAAGAGGGGGCAACGGCCCGGCTGTCGGAACGCCCCCGCCGAGCCCCGGCCACCGACCCGCGGCCAGCCCTCGGGGTCAACCGGGTGCGGGTCAGCGACCGCCTTGTCGACCCCAGCCCGCCGCTGGAGCGCCGCCTGGCCCGGCCGCTCGGGACCGAGGAGGAGGTCTACCGGGCACTGGTCTGCGCCACCCGGGACTACGTGACCAAGAACGGCTTCGACACCGTCCACATCGGCCTGTCCGGCGGCATCGACTCCAGCCTGGTCGCGGCCGTCGCCGCCGACGCCCTCGGCCGCGACCGGGTCGTCGGGGTGGCCATGCCGTCCGGCTTCTCCTCCGCCCACAGCCTCACCGACGCCAGGGCGCTGGCCGCCAACCTCGGCATCCGGCTGCTGGTCCTGCCCATCGCCGAGCCGGTCGAGGCGTTCCTCGGCGTGCTCAAGGAGCCGTTCGCCGGCACCGAGCCCGGCCTGGCCGAGGAGAACCTCCAGGCCAGGGTGCGGGGCACCCTGCTCATGAGCCTGTCCAACAAGGCCGGCAGCCTGGTGCTGACCACCGGCAACAAGTCGGAGCTGGCGGTCGGCTACTGCACCCTGTACGGCGACATGGCCGGCGGGTTCGCGGTCATCCGGGACGTGCCCAAGACCCTGGTGTACGCGCTCTGCCGCTGGCGCAACGGCGCCGGCGTGGTCATCCCCCAGTCGGTTCTGGACAAGCCCCCGTCGGCCGAGCTGCGCCCCGGCCAGCTCGACACCGACTCCCTGCCTCCCTATGAGGTCCTCGACCCGATCCTCGAGGCCTACGTCGAGGACGACGCCAGCGTCGACGAGCTGGTCGCGGCCGGGTTCGACCGCGACACCGTCGCCGCCGTCGTCCGCCTGGTCGACGGGGCCGAGTACAAGCGCCGCCAGGCCCCACCCGGCCCCAAGATCACCGGCCGCTCCTTCGGCAAGGACCGCCGCCTCCCCATCACCAACCGCTTCCGCCCCGCCACGCGGCCGGCTCGCCAGGAGGACGACCCATGACGTTCATCGAGACGATCGCCGAGGACGACGCCGAGGGGGCGACGGCGGACTGGTACGCCGCCGAACGCGAGCGGGTCGGCTACCTGCCCAACTACACCAGGGTGTTCGGGCAGCGGCCGGCCGTCTACGCCGCCTGGAAGCAGCTGGGCGGCGCCATCGGCGGCGGCATGGACACGCGCCGCTACGAGCTGGCCACCCTGGCCGCGGCCAGGGTCCTGCGCTCCAGCTACTGCTCCCTGGCCCACGGCAAGGTCCTGGCCGAGCGGTACCTCGGCCCGGAGACGACCCGGGCAGTGGCCGACGGCGAGGCCGACACCGCCCTCGACCCGGTCGAGGCCGAGATCGTCCGGTTCGCCACCCTGGTCACCCGCGACGCCGCCGCCGTCACGGCCAAGGACGTCGACCGCCTGCGGGCCGTCGGCCTGTCCGAGGAGGACATCCTCGACGTGACCCTGGCCGTGGCCGCCCGCTGCTTCTTCAGCACCGTCCTGGAGGCCCTCGGCGTCCAGCCCGACCCGGCCTACCGGGCCCTCGACCCGGACCTGCGCGAGGCGCTGACCGTCGGCCGCCCCATCGCGGAGGCTTGAGCGCCGCCCACGTGGCACACTTGGGGGGTCCAGGAGACCCGCCGGGCGGGCTCCGAGGAGCGCTGAAGGAGGCCGCCATGCCGGTGACCCCTGCCGACCTCGCTGTGTGGAAGCAGCGGCGGGAACGGTTCGTGATGCTGACCGCCTACGACGCGCTGACCGCGCGCGTGCTCGACGAGGCGGGGATCCCCCTGCTGCTCGTGGGCGACTCGGTCGGCAACAACGTGCTGGGCTACGACACCACCATCCCGGTGACCATGGAGGAGGCGCTGGTCTTCACGGCGGCGGTGGCCCGTGGGGCCCGCAATTCGCTGGTCGTGGCCGACCTGCCGTTCGGGGCCTACCAGGCCTCGCCCGTCCAGGCCGTGGCCAACGCGGCCCGGCTGGTCAAGGCGGGGGCCAACGCCGTCAAGCTGGAGGGCGGGCGCCGCTCGGCCAAGGCGGTGCGGCGGATGACCCAGGCCGGCATCCCGGTGATGGGCCATCTCGGCTACACCCCCCAGTCGGCCAACGCCTTCGGCCGCAAGGTGGTCAGGGGCCGCGGCCAGGAGGGGGACGAGCTGCTGGCCGACGCCATGGCGCTCCAGGAGGCCGGCGCCTTCGCCATCGTGCTGGAGGCGATCCCGGCCGAGCTGGGGACGCGGCTCACCGAGGCCGTCGAGGTGGCGACCATCGGGATCGGCGCCGGTCCCGGCGTCGACGGCCAGGTGCTGGTCATCACCGACCTGCTCGGGCTGACCCCCGACCCGACCCCGCGCTTCGTCAAGCGCTACGCCGACCTTCGGGCGATCCTCACCGAGGCGGCCGGGCGGTTCGCCAAGGACGTGGCCGAGGGCCACTACCCGGGGCCGGAGCACCAGTACCACTGACCCGGCGGCGAGCTCCTCAGCAATTTGGCGATAGTTGCGGGAACAACTATGGTTCGGATGCTGTTGTCGCGGGCAATGTGGCTTCCGAGTCATCCGTCCCCCAAGGAGGAGACCAGCATGAGTGAAGGTGCCCCCACCCCCGGCTCTCGCGTCGTCGACGGCCGCGTCGTGCCCGACGTCGGCACCTGGGAGATCGACCCGTCCCACCAGTCGTTCGAGTTCATCGCCAGGCACCTGATGGCCAAGGTGCGTGGCCGGTTCCCGACCGCCAGCGGCGCCGCCACCGTGGCCGAGCGGCCCGAGGACTCCACCCTCGAGATCGAGATCGACGCCAACTCGATCGACACCAAGGACGAGACCCGCGACGCCCACATGCGCTCGGCCGACTTCTTCGGCGTCGAGGACCACCCGACGATCAGCTTCCGCAGCACCGGGGTCCGGCCCGGCGACGACGAGAACCTGTGGAAGGTCGACGGCGACCTCACCATCAAGGGCACCACCCGCCCGGTGACCGTCGACGTCGAGTTCCTCGGGGCCGCACTCGACCCCTGGGGCAACCAGCGGATCGGCTTCTCGGGCGTGGTGCCCGTGGTCAACCGGGAGGACTTCGGCCTTGACTGGAACACCCCCCTCGAGACGGGCGGGTTCCTGCTGGCCAGGAACGTCCGCCTGGAGATCGAGGCCGAGCTGGTCAAGAAGTAGCTGGCCGGGGGCGGTGCCAGAGGGTGAAGCGGGTGATGGGCAGGAACCCGAGCGCTTCGGCGCTCGGGCGGCTCATGTCGCTGAACACCCCGACGGTGGGCAGGCCGGGCGCCTCGACCAGGCGCACCCCGGCCATGGCGGCCCAGTAGCCGCGGCGCCTGGCCGACGGCAGGGTCACCCCGAGGGAGAAGCAGGCCAGCCCGGCCTCCACGAACAGCGACCCGGCACACACGGGCCGATCCTGCTCGTAGCCGACCCACAGCCGTAGCCGCTCGTCGGCCAGAACCCGCCCGTCCAGCAGCTCCCCCGGGCGGTACGGCTGGAGCTCGCGGTAGGGGAAGCCGTCGACCGCCACCCGCGCCCAGTCCTCAAGGACTTCGGTCCCGCCGACCCGCTCGAGCCGCAGGCCGGGCGGGGCCGGCGGGACCGCCCGGTCCCCAGGCGGGCGCAGCAGCAGCGGTGGGTGGCCCTCCAGCACCCAGCCGCGGGGGCGCAGGTCCGGGGTCGGCCAGGCGCTCCACAGGTAGACCTCGCCCCGCTGGCCGCCGTCGAAGAACGCCTCGACCGCGTCAAGGGTCGGCCCTGGCTGGTCGAAGGGCAGCGGCCGCAGCAGGGTGGCCGCGTTGTGCATCGCCGCCGGGCGGCCGAGGTCGGCGGAGGCGAAGTCGTCGCCGCGGACCACCCTGCCCCCGGCCGCCGTCGCCGGCACCTCGTGGAAGGCGGCCAGGTTGAACAGGAACCGCCGCAGCAGGGTGTCGCCGACCGGCAGGTCGGGCTCCCAGCCGTCGGTCAGGTGCTCGCTCACGCCGCGCCTCCCAGCAGCTCCCGGTAGGCGGCAAGGGCGGCCGGGATGCGAGGGCCGTACCAGGTGAGGGCGCGGCCGTCGACCAGCTCGACCCGGGCCCCGGCGAAGCTGGCGGTCAGCTCGCCGGCGTCGGGGCCGCCGAACTCGTACGGCTCGGAGGGGAGCAGTACCAGGTCGGGGCCGAGGCCGGCCACCGTCTCCAGCTCCAGCGCCGGGTAGCGGGTGGCCGGGTCGTCCAGCACCGGCTCGCCCCCGGCCAGCCCGAGCAGGTCGGCCGCGTAGGTCCGGCGACCCAGCCACATCCAGGGGTC
>DATENJ010000789.1:0-2525 GCA_035275125.1 Actinomycetes bacterium
CGACGGGGGATCGACGGCCAGAGCCGGGACGTCCGCTTCCGGCCGCCGGCCGGCGGCGTCGGGCGGGAGCAGCGGCGCCGCGAACGCCGCCAGCCGCTCGCTGACCTCGGCCAGCACCTCCGGCGCCCCCGCGGTCAAGCCGCCGCACACCTCGGCCAGCTCCAGCAGCCGCTCGCCGAGGATGCTCCAGGCGGCCGGCTTGTGCGGTGTCACCGGCGTCGCGCTGGTCAGCATGAAGCTCGGCCCAGCGGTCCACCCCGGCGCCCACGGCCCGACCGGCAGCCTGGTCAGCAGCTCGCCGAGCGGCCGGATCACCTGGAGCATCATCAGCACCGAGGTCTGCCCGAGCATCTCGAGCTCCTCGTCGGTCTCCTCGGTGTGCTGGAAGGAGCGGTACAGCAGCTGCAGCATCGCCGCGTAGCAGGCGTTGAACAGGTCGCTCACGGCGGCGGTGGTCGGGTCCTGGATGAGGTGGACCCCCCTGGGGTCGTCGGGGGCCGCCGGCCCGCTGGCCGTGGCCAGACCGAAGAGGTCCCGCGGCACCCGCACATACGGGTTGGTCACCGACGGGCGGGCGGGGGAGAAGGACGGGTCGGCGGCCTTCATCGCCCGGTAGGCCTCCAGGATCTCGAGGAAGCGGCCGAAATGGGCCTGCTGCCAGCCGCCCCGGGCGCCCTCGCCCTCCTCGACGATGGTCTGGATGGCCTGGACCGCCGAGGCCAGCCCGGTCACGGGGATCAGCCCCGGCATCCGCTCGGGGAGGCGGAAGTAGCGCGTCGACGCCTGCGCGTTGGGCGAGCCGACGAACACCCGCTCCTCCCCGTAGCGGTCGACCAGGCCGCGCAGCCCTGACTCGATCCCGCGGTACAGCTGCCCGACGCTGGAGAAGGCCTGCGGCGCCGGCAGCACCATCGGCCCGGTCGGCACCGGAGGGGCCGGCCGGTCGTGGTCCAGCTCGCCGGCAATCGACGAGATGTCCATCCCTTCCGGCCGCTCGATGTAGAGGAACCGCCGCAGCGTCTGCTCGTTGAACGGCGCCAGGGTCAGCCGGATCTCGGGCGCGTAGGGGGAGCGCTGGGGGAGGTTGTGGCGGCCCAGGCGTGGCGCCCCTCCGAGAGCGGCCAGCAGGTTGTTGACCAGGGCCAGGTGGATCATCTCCTGCAGGGCGATCCGGTTGATCCCCTGCTTCCACCCGGCCACGGCCGGCACCTGGTCGGCGGTCAGCCCGTCACCGGGCTCGGCCCGCAGGGTGAACGCCGCGTACAGGTAGATACAGCAGGCGGCATGCTCGACCTCGGCCGCTTCTCCCAGTAGGTACAGCAGCTCCTCGCGACCCTCGACGATCAGCCCGTGCGGCGCGCCGGTGGCCGCGCCTCGCTCCGGTGGGGTCGGCTCCATCGCCCTCCTCCGTGGCCCCTGACCTCGCGCTGGCAGCCTACGCCATAACCGACCGCCATCCCGGCGTATCGGGTGCCGACCTGGGCTCGGTGGCCGTTCTCTCGGCGGCGTCTCAGGGCGACGCCTGGTGCAACCTAGGTTGACACTCTGGCTGGTGTCAACCTAGGATGACAGCATGCGCCATGTCACCGATCCCGCACCCCGACCCGGTGGCGTCGGCGGCTGGAGCGGCTGGTGGCGGTGGCTGCTGCACAGGCGCCGGCGGTCCACCCCACGGCCGGGCACCGGCGGCGGCCCTCCCTCCGCGGGCGTCAGGGAGCCGCGCCGGCCGGCGCCGACAGCAGGGACCGGCGCCGCAGCCCTCTCCGAGCCGACCACCCACCCGTAGCCGCCCACGGCCGCGCGGACCAGTTGCTGGCCTCGCCTTCTGCGTCAAGCGGCTGGATCAGTCACGGTTGCTGGGGCACGCGACTGTAGAGCGTCAGGAAAATGTCAGTGGCCGCGCAAGCGGAATGTCAGTGGAACCGTCTGTGGCTGCCGGTCACGGACCGTGACTCCACGCTGTGGGCCACCGGTACCAGACGTCCGGGCCCGACCAGCGGCCGACCATCCGCTTCGGCGGTCTGATGGTGCCCCACGAGTTCCAGGTCAGTGCGGCCGGCCGACGACGACGACGAGACAATGCCATCCGCACGCGCAGCCGGCAAAGGTCGCCTCGCTCCCCGTCGGGCCCCTCATGGTGGAAGATCGTGAGACGTCCGTCAGTGGACCCGCAGGATGGCCTGCTGGAGGACCGTGAACAGGTTGCCGGCGGTCAGGTAGACGACCACGGCGAGCGGCAGCCAGGCGGCGAACGGGACGATCGCGAACGGCAGCGCGCGGGTGATGGCCGTGACCGAGCGGCCGCCGGGCACGGCCGCGGTGGCCGGGTTGCTCTTGGCGTTGCGCGCGGTCTGCCAGGAGGACAGCGCCGCCGCGATGGTCAGCACGGCCACCAGCGCGAGCAGCAGGGGAACGGGCGCGGCCCACAGGGTCGTCGCCAGCGGCACGCCGAACAGGGCACCGGTGAACGCCGAGGCGCGGATCACCCGGTAGACGATGAAGATCACCGGGAGCTGGACGAGCTG
>DATENJ010000790.1:0-11733 GCA_035275125.1 Actinomycetes bacterium
CCCAGGGCCATCTGGCCGCCGCCGGCGGCGGGATCCGCCAGATCAGCGCCGGGGCGGGCGGCCGCAGCCTCAGCCCCCTGCGGCTCAACGTGCCTCGCGAGGGGACCCGCTACCGCAACGGCAGCAAGTACGGGGTGAACCGGCTCGTCCTGACCAGCTCCACCAGTCCCGCTGGCTGGCAGGGCGGCACCTGGATCAGCGAGTTCGACTACGCCGACGGCACCGTGGCCGACAACCGGAACTCCAGCGCCGGCTGCTGGCCGTGAAGCGGCTACGGGAGACCTCGATGCGGCCCAACGCCAAGCTGCTCGTCGCCTTCGCCGCCGGCGTGCTGGTCACCCTGCTCGTCTGGCTGCTGGTCAGCGTCCTGCCCGAGCGGGGCGGACCGCCGGCCCCGGCCAGCACGACCATCCTGCTGGCCCCGACGACCAGCCCGGCCCAGGCGGCGGTCAGCACCACCACGCTGTCGACCACCCCCGTGCCGACCGGCCGGGGACCCAGCGCGTTCACCACCACCAGCGCCCCCGGGTCCATTCAGGTGATCGTGGAGGGCGCCCGCTGCGCCGGCTTTGTCGGGGACGGCTGGCAGGTCCGCTACCGGGTCAGCAACGCCGGCCCGACCGACACCGGCAGCGTCGTCGGTCAGGTCGACGACAGCCCGCCGGTGATCCTCGAGCCCGCCCGCCAGCTCGCCCAGGGGGAGACCTTCGCCGAGGAGGCGCTGCTGCCGGGCGGTGGCGACGCCATCGTCGTCACCTGGGTCGGCCAGGTCGAACGGGTGGCCAGCTTCCCGATCGAGGTGCCCGACTGTGCCACCGACCCCGCCGACGAGCGCGCGGCCGAGCAGGCCACGACCACTCTCGGCGCCCCCTAGACCTGGGAAGGAGTGAGTCCGGTGCCCAACCAGTTCATCGGCGTGCCCGACTGGTTCTCCTGGGAGAACGAGGGCGGTGGGGTCGCGGTGGCGAGTCTGGCCGGCGACGGCGTCAAGGACCTCGTCGTCCTCATGGTGGACAGTCCCGTGGGGAAGAACCAGGGCCTGTTCCGGGTCGGGCGGGCCCTGGATGGGGCCGGGGCCGTCACCGGCGGCTGGACGCCGTGGATCCCGGTCCCGGACTGGTTCTCCCACCAGAACCAGGGGGCCGGCATCGCCCTCGCCGACCTGGGGAACAACGGCGGCCAGGACCTGGTGGTGGCGATGGTGGACGCCCCCGCCGGCAAGAACCAGGCGCTGTTCCGGGTCGGCCGCGGCCTGGACCGCGACGGCAATGTCACCGGCGGCTGGACACCCTGGATCCCGGTGCCGGACTGGTTCTCCCACGAGAACCAGGGCGTCGCCGTTGCGGTCACGCCGCCCGACAGCCAGGGCCAGCACGACCTGATCGTCCTCATGGTCGACAACCCCGCCCAGCAGAACGCCGGCCTCTACCGGATCGGCCATGGCCTGGCCGCCGACGGCGCCGTCACCGGTTGGACGCCGTGGATCGGCGTGCCGGACTGGTTCTCCGTGGACAACCAGGGCTGCGGGGTCGCCGTGACCACCACCGGCGACGGTCCCGGCCGCGACCTGGTCGTCATGCAGGTCGACAACGCCGTCGGGCAGAACCAGGCGTTCTACCGGACCGGGACGGACCTCGGGGCCGACGGCATCCCGGCGGGCGGCTGGGGACGGTGGATGGGGGTGCCGAACTGGTTCTCCCACGAGAACCAGGGCGGCGGCCTCGCCGCCACCGAACTCGGCGGCGCCCGCAAGCTGGTCGTGTTCATGATCGACAACCCCGCGCAGAAGAACGCCGGCCTGTATGAGCTGCTGGAGCTCGACCCGGACCCCGCCCGCGACGGCGCCTGGGAGCTGCTGGCGTTCCACTCCGGGGTCCTGGCGGTGCACGCCGCCCTGCTGCCCGACGGGAAGGTGCTGTTCTTCGCCGGGTCGGGGAACAGCGGGGTCCGGTTCGGCAGCCCGCTGTTCGGCGACGAAGACCAGGGCATCTTCACCAGCGTGGTCTGGGATCCCCCCGGCAACGACTTCGCCCACCCGCCGACGTTGCGGACCGCCGACGGGCGGCCGTTCGACTTCTTCTGCGGCGGCGACGGGTTCCTGCCCGACGGCCGCCTGCTGTCGGCCGGGGGCACCTTGGACTACGGCCCGTTCAAGGGCCGCCGGGACGTCGCCGTCTACGACTTCACCACCCAGCGGTGGTCATTCGCGGCCCCGATGCAGCACGGACGCTGGTACCCGACCCTGATCCCGCTCGGCGACGGGAGGATGCTCGCCACCACCGGCCTGAACGAGGCCGGCACCGGTCTCAACAACGCGCTGGAGACCTACTCGGCCGCCACCAACACCTGGCAGGCGCAGCACTTCGCGGCCGGCTTCCCCGGGCTGCCGCTCTACGCCCACCTGTTCCTCCTGGTCGACGGGCGGGTGTTCTTCTCCGGCGGGCGGATGGACGACCCGCTGGATGTCCAGCCGTGCATCTTCGACCTGACCCAGAACCCGGTTCCGACCAGACCGGTCCCGGACCTGCTGGCCCCCGACACGCGCAACCAGTCGGCCAGCGTGCTGCTGCCGCCCGCCCAGACCCAGCAGGTCCTGATCTGCGGCGGCGGCCCCGTCGGCAAGGTCGACCAGACCGACGCCACCGACGCGGTCAGCATTGTCGATCTCACCGCGGCCGACCCCCACTATGTTCCCGCCGCCCCGATGGCCCTGCCGCGCCTGCACCTCAACGCCGTGATCCTGCCCGACCACACCGTGTTCGTCGGCGGCGGCTCGCTCAAGCAGGAGGACCAGCCGCTGGCCCGGCTCGAGGCCGAGATCTACGACCCGGCCACCAACACCTGGAGCTTGATGGCGGCCGCGACCGTGCCGCGCCTGTACCACTCAACCGCCCTGCTCCTGACCGACGGCCGCGTCGTCGCCGCCGGCGGCAACCCCGAAGGCGGCGCCCAGGTGGCCTGGGAACCACCCGCCCCCCAGGAGGAGATGCGCCTCGAGGTCTTCAGCCCGCCCTACCTGTTCAGAGGGCCGCGTCCCCAGATCGAGGATGCGCCAGGGACCGCCACCTACGGGCAGGCCATCACCATCGCCACGCCCCAGGCCGGGACCATCCGGTGGGTGTCGCTGGTACGGAACGGCGTCACCACCCACTCCTTCGACAGCGGCCAGCGGCTGGTCGACCTGACCATCACCTCTCAGGGCGGCAACACCCTCAAGGCCACCGTGCCCGCCAACCCTAACCTCACCCCACCCGGCTGGTACATGCTGTTCCTGGTCGACCAGCAGGCCGTCCCGTCCATCGCCAGCTGGATCCAGATCACCACACCGTAGGCGGCCCGGTCGGCCTGGCGGCTAGGCGAACAGCTCGTCGGCGGCGTACGGGTCCGCCCAGTACTGCCAGACCTCGGTCACCTTGCCGTCGCGGACGTGGAAGACCAGGGTGTTGTTGTCCTCCAGCGTCCTGCCGGCCCGCTCGGCATGGGCCTTGTGGAGCCCGACCGCGTGCTCGTCGTTGGCCACGACGTCGTGGACCTCGACCCGGAAGTTGCCGCCGGTCAGCTCCATGGTCTTGCCGAAGAAGCCGAGCACCGTGTCGACGCCCTGGTAGTCGCCGGCCAGCTGGCTGCGCCCGGGGGCGTGCCAGACGATGTCGGGGTGGAACAGCTCACGCAGGGTGTCCATGTCGCCACTGCTGAAGGCGTCATAGCCCCGCCGTACGAGGTCCTCGTTGGGATGCCCCATGGTCGCCCCTCCTGCTCGTCGTCGAGTTGCGCCGGACCCTAGCAAGCGGGGAACCGCACAACAAGAGCTCGGCAGGCTCCCGATCAGATTTCGCCGATGGTCGGCAATGTTGAGGTTTGGGGTGGTCCTTCCCAAGGCAAAGGTCTGGGGTCGCTTCTCGGCTGGCAAGGAGGTTG
The DNA here is from genome assembly GCA_035275125.1 of Actinomycetes bacterium. Classification (GTDB taxonomy): domain Bacteria; phylum Actinomycetota; class CALGFH01; order CALGFH01; family CALGFH01; genus CALGFH01. Next base: position 3,919 of record DATENJ010000790.1, read on the forward strand.
GCCGACATGCATGCGGTCGCCGCGAGCTTCACCCAGCACTACACCCCCGTTGCCGACAATGTCATCTTGTCCGCGTTGGTGGCTGCCCTCCCGATCATCGTGCTGCTGGGGCTGCTCGGGCTGTTCCGGGTCAAGGCCCACATCGCCGCCCTGGCCGGGCTGGCCGCCTCGTTGCTGGTCGCGATCGCCGTGTACGGGATGCCGGTCGAGACGGCCGCGGCGGCCGCCACCAACGGGGCCGCGTTCGGGCTGTTCCCGATCGGCTGGATCGTGCTCTGCGCGATCTTCGTCTACGACATCACCGTCAAGACCGGCAAGTTCGAGGAGGTCCGGCGGACCATCGCCGGGCTGGCCGTCGACCGCCGCATCCAGCTGCTGCTGATCGCCTTCAGCTTCGGGGCGTTCATCGAGGGAGCGGCCGGGTTCGGCACACCGATCGCGATCTGCGCGGCCATGCTCATCGGGCTCGGGTTCCGGCCGCTGCCGGCGGCCGGGCTGTCGCTGATCGGCAACACCGCCCCGGTCGCCTTCGGCGCCATCGGCACCCCGATCATCACCCTGGCCACCGTCACCGGCCTGCCGCTCGACGACCTGTCGGCGATGGTCGGCCGCCAGCTGCCGTTCTTCTCCGTGATCGTGCCGTTCTGGCTGGTGGTGGCCATGTGCGGCTTCCGGCGGACCCGCGAGGTGTGGCCGGCCTGCCTGACCGCCGGGCTGTCGTTCGCGATCGTCCAGTTCCTGGTGTCGAACCTGCACGGGCCGTGGCTAGTCGACATCGTCGCCTCGATCGTCTCGATCGTGTCCATGGTGGTGCTGCTGCGCTTCTGGCAGCCCAAGGAGATCTGGCGCTTCAAGGGCGACCCGCCGGTCGAGGAGGAGCTCGCGGCCAGGCGCCGCCCAGGCCCGGCCACCGGCGAACTGAGCCCCGGCCCAGGGGCGGCCGCCCGCTCCGAGCTGCCCACCACCACCGACCGGCGCGAGGCGTTCATGGCCTGGCTGCCCTGGATCCTGCTGGCCGTGCTCGTGTTCCTGTGGGGGACCCCCCAGGTCAAGTCGTTCCTGAACGACCTGTCCACCACCCTCCACATCGGCGCCAAGATCAACTGGCCCGGGCTGCACCTCGAGGTGGTGCGGACACCGCCGGTGGTGGCCAAGGACACCGCCGAGAAGGCCGTGTACGAGTTCTTCCCGTTGTCGGCCACCGGGACGGCCCTGCTGCTCACCGGCATCCTGTCCGGGCTGGCCCTACGCCTGCGCCCGGGCGAGATCGGCCGGGTGTTCCTGGGAACCCTGCACCGGGTGCGCTTCTCGCTGCTCACCATCGCCGCCATGCTGGCCATCGGCTATGTCACAAGGTACGGCGGGCTGGACGCGAGCATGGGCCTCGCCTTCGCCAAGACCGGCAAGCTGTTCGCCTTCTTCTCGCCGCTGCTGGGATGGCTCGGGGTCGCCCTGACCGGGAGCGACACCTCGTCCAACGCGCTGTTCGGCAGCCTCCAGAAGATCACCGCCACCCAGATCGGCATCAGCCCGATCCTCGCCGCCGCCTCCAACAGCTCGGGCGGGGTGATGGGCAAGATGATCGACGCCCAGAGCATCGTCGTCGGCGGCGTGGCCACCGGCCAGGAGGGCGAGGAAGGCAACATCCTGCGCTACGTGTTCTTCCACTCGATCGCGCTGGCCTGCCTGGTCGGCCTGCTGGTGCTCGCCCAGGCGTACGTGTTCCCGGGGGTCGTCCCATAGCGGCTCGTTCACCCTCCGTCGGCGCGGAGCAGCAGCACGATCGTGGCCAGGCCATTCAGGACAATGGCCGCCGTCACCAGGTAGCCGAGGTTCGGCCGGGGGACAGGACTTCCCGCACGCACGGCATGGTCGACCCGCTGCCAACGCCACCGCGCCAGACCCGCCGTCAGGACTCCGGCGAGGATGAGCGAGACCCCGACCAGCTGCCTGGCCCAGATGATGCCCTCTGCCGGAAGGACCCGCTCGGCGGCCACGCCGACGGCCACCAGGGCCAGCCCGGTGCGAAGCCAGGCGAGGTAGGTCCGCTCGTTCGCGAGCTCGGCCTGGGTGTCCGGCCGGCGCGGTTCGCTCACCTCCGCGTCCTGGCTTTCTGGATCTGGTCTCGATCCCACGGCCCCACCTCCCGGCGCGAGCGGTCGCGGCGGCGCCGCCCGCCAACTCTGGAGTGTCGAGGCGCGCCACGTCCAGTGCGGTGAGCGGGTCAAGGCCGGGGTCGGGGCGGGCAGTCTTGCCGGGTGGCACGGTCAGGGCGATCATGGTCCCGAAACTGGGCAGAACCGACCTATGCCCTCAACTCCCATCTGTGGTTGCTCCGCGATGGCCGCCGAGAACGAGGAGCCGTTTATGACCGCCGGCACGATCAGTCCGTTTCCGCTCGTCCGCCAGGGTGACCGGGACCATCCCGTCAAGACCCTGCAGTACCTGCTCCGGGCCCGTGGCCACAACGTGGCCGTTGACGGCATCTTCGGCCCCAACACCGATGCCGCCGTCCGGGCCTTCCAGCAGCAGAAGGGCCTGGCCGTCGACGGCATCGTCGGCCCCAACACCTGGTCGGCCCTGATCGTCACCGTCAAGCAGGGCAGCCAGGGCGACGCCGTCCGCGGGGTGCAGGAGGAGTTCCAGTTCCGCAACCTCTCCGGCGACCCCAGCAAGGGCCTCCAGGTCGACGGGATCTTCGGCCCCAAGACCGACGCCGCCGTCCGCGGCTTCCAGCATGCCCTCCACCAGGACGTGCCGTCGGTCACCGTCGACGGGATCGTCGGCCCGGTCACCTGGCGAGCGCTGGTCAGCGGGATGCTGTCGTTCTAGCCGACCCGAGCGACGGCGGGAGCGGCTAGGGCTAGGCGTCGCGGAGGCTGCGCCGGGTCTGCGCGTAGCGAGTGGTCTCGAACACGACCAGCGCGGCCAGGATGAGCACCACCCCGGCCAGCCCGGCCAGCGGTGGGAGGACGACGGCGGCGGGCAGCGCCGCCACGAGCACACAGATCGCCACCAGCCGTGGCAGGCTCAGCGCGTTGTGCATGCGGCGCTTGAACAGCAGGTGCCCGGCCAGGTACAGCGCGACGCCGCCGAACAGCGGGAGGGCGTAGAAGGCGCCCAGCGGCTCGCGCTCACCGGCGTGGGCCAGCACGCCCTCGACGCCGAGGGCGGCCAGCACGATGCCGGCAACCAGCGGGAAGTGCCCATAGGTGTAGGCCTCCACGGCCAGGTCGACCCTGGCCTGGCCTCGCGCCTCGGCGAGCCGGTGCTCGGCCGCCAGCGACACCACGTCGAAGTACAGCCACCACAGGCAGACGGCGGCGGCAACGCCAAGGACGGCCGCGGCCAGCAGCGGGGCGCTGACGGGCTGGGCGGCGGCGCCCACCCCGATGGCGACGACCGACTCGCCGATGGCCAGGATGAGGAACAGCCCGTGTCGTTCGGTCAGGTGCGCCGGGCTGTGCAGCCGCCAGTTGCCGTGCCGGGAGGTGAGATAGAGGCCGGCCCACTCCACCACGAGGGCGGCCGCGAACAGCCATGTCTGGGTCCAGCCGCCCAGCAGCGCCCCAGCCACCAGCAGGGCCGCGCCGGCCAGCATCGGCAGCCAGGCGATCGCGACCTGCCGCCGCAGCCCGGGGTCGCCGGTGGCGGCTCCGGCGTACAGGGTGAGGTGCACACAGCGGACCAGCAGGTAGGCGACCACCAGCACCAGCGGTCCGTTGAGGCCGCCGGGCGCGTCCTGCCAGGCCTCGGGGATGGCGAGGGCGACCACGAAGATGGCCGCCATCGCGACGGCCATGCCGACCCGAACGGCCCCCTCGTCAGCCCGCGCCTGGTTCCCGAGCCAGGCGTAGCCCGACCAGGTCCCCCACAGCAGCGCCAGCAGCAGCAGCCCCTGGAGCACGCCGTGGCCACTGTGCTCGTGGGCCATGTAGCCGGTGACCTGGGTCGCGGCGAAGACGTAGACCAGGTCGAAGAACAGCTCGAAGGTCGTCGCCCGATGGTCCTCGCTGGTGGGGCGGATCCCTCCGAGGACCCGGCCGCGACGCTGCGTCTGGCTCCGCTCGACCAAGGCCGGCACCTCCTGCCCGCCGTCCCCGGGTGGGCACGGGCTGAGGGCAGGCTAGAGGATCGGGCCGCTCTCGGGCAGGATGTAGTCGGCGCTGCCGCTCTGGTTGGGCGGCGTGTGGGCGCCGCCGGTCGGGCACCTGGACCCGGCCACGTTGCCGCCGTAGAACAGCCCCTGGCACCGGTTGCACCAGCGCCAGTTGCCCTGGCTGGCCGAAGCGATCGGGACGGTGTGGGGCAGGATGTAGTCGGCGCTGCCGCTCTGGGACGCCGGGGTGTGGGTCCCACCGGTCGGGCACCGCGACTGGGCGGTGCCGCCCCCGTAGAACAGTCCCTGGCATCTGCTGCACCAGCGCCAGTCGGGCTGGCTGCTCGGGGTGAGCGGCGCCCCGTGGGGCAGGATGTAGTCGAAGCTGCCGCTCTGGTCCGACGGGGTGTGGGTGCCGCCGGCCGGGCAGCGGGAGGTCGCGGTGTTGCCGCCGTAGAACAGGCCCTGGCACTTGTTGCACCAGCGCCAGTTGCTCTGCTGGCCCGCGCTCGCCCCGGGGCGGGCCGTCCAGGAGATCTCGTGGATCTGGTTGTCGAACCCGCGGTAGACGACGTAGCGGGTGTTGGCCGCGTCGAAGGTGAAGGCCGCGGGCCGGTCGACGGCTCTGGGGGCGCGGGCGGCCAGCGTGAGGTCGACCACGGTCGGCGGCGGGCCGCCGTGCACCCACGAGATCTCGAACAGGTGCCCGAAGGGGCCGCGGTAGATGGCGTGCTTGGTGTTGGTGGCGGCGCTGTAGAACACCGCCGGGTCGCTGACCGCCTCCGGAGCTCCCGACCGCTCCATGAGGTCCCAGCCGGTGGCCGGGTCCCCGCCGCGCCAGTACATCTCGTACAGGTGGCCGGCGCCGATCCGGTAGGTCACCTGCTGGAGGTCGGCGCTGGGGATGTAGTAGGCGACCGGCTCGCCGACGGCGGGCGGCCTGGCGACCCCGGAGATGTCCTCATGCCCGACGTCGCCGGCCCACCAGTACAGGTCGTGGACGTGGTTGCCGGGGGCCCGGTAGACGACGACGTTCTCCGCCGCGTTGAAGTAGGCGCTCGGGTCGCCGGCGGCGCGGGCGACACCGTCCGCCGGGGTCAGCGGGCCTTCGTAGTGGGCCGGGTCGTCGGCGCCGGTCCAGTACACGACATGGACGTGGTCGTCCTTGCCGCGGTAGACGACGTGATGGGTGCCGGTCGCCGGGTTGAAGTGCCCCACCGGGGTGCCGGCGGCGGCCGGTGACCCGGCCACCTGGCTCAGGTTGTCGAGGCCGACGTCGCCGGTCGACCAGTACAGGCTGTGCACCCCGCCGGAGCCGCTGTCGCGGTAGAGAACGATCTCCAGGTCGGTGGAGGTCTCCAGGTACGCATAGGGGTCGCCGGTCGCGGTGGGCGCGCCCGCCTTGGTCGTCAGGTCGGTCGTGCCGATCTGCCCGATGGCGTCCCGCCACAGCTCGTGCAGATGCCCCCTGGTGTCGCGGTAGACGATGTTCTGCACCCCTTGGGACGGGTGCAGGCAGGTGGTGGGGGCACTCGCCGCCGGCGGGCTCCCGACGTCCTCGGAACGACGCGCGTGGGTGTAGTTGTGCGGGTCTGGCCGGGCACCCTGGGTCTCGCCGGTGATGCGCCAGTCGTCGGTGACGACACCGTTCTGGGCGATCTTCTGGAACCGTTCGTTGATGTCCCAGTAGTTGTCGACGAGGTCGTCGTGGGAGACCCGCAGGAGCTTGTACCCGATTGTGTCGTCGCCGTCGATCCAGCTCCAGAAGTTCTCCCCGGCGCTCTGGACACTCCTGATCGCGTCCTCGATGGTGCCGAAGGCCTTGTCGATCAGGGCGTTGATCTCCTCATCGGTGATGTCCTGCTTGCCGAAGTAGAGCGTGGGGATGATGTCGTTGATCTGCTTGCGCAGGAAGTCGACCAGTGCCGCATAGCCGGCTCGGGCGCCGGCGTCGGTGACCTGGTCCTCCTCCAGCAGGACGAACACCACCCCGAGGGTGCCGCCGCGGGCGTCCTCGTCCGGGTTCGCCTCCTGCAGCTTCTCGGACAGCGGGATCGGCCGCAGGGTCGTGCGGAACTCTCCGATGCTCCGCGGCACCACCAGCCTGTCGCCAGCGTCGACGTCGCGGTCGCCGAGGTTGCCGTGGCTCCCGTCGCTGGCCATGATCGTGCACTCGCCCTGGAGGAAGGTGTCGTCACCGACGATCACGGTGTCACCGTCGATCTTGAAGAACACCGTCCACAGGTACGGCTCGGCGCTGCCGAACCCGTCGCCCTCCTCGTTGCAGCGAACCTCGTCGAGTGTGATCCGTGCCAGCAGCGGTGTACGAGCCATCGTTGAACTCCTCCCCGGAGCGAGTTGGCCAGCTCAGCGCCCTAGTCTCCGCACCTGGGGCGCGTTCGGGCTGTGCCGTGCGGCACCGTCGGGAGGTGTCCTCCAGCACCTCGGCGTGCTGGAAGCCCGCTACTCGTGGAGCCGTTCCTCCAGGTGGACGGTCACGCTGTCGCCGGCCTGCTTGCCGATCGCCTTGCGGATGTCGGCCTTCACCGGGAGCTTGTGGGTGCCGTCGCCCATGGCCATGAAGGAGCTCCGGAAGGGGTGGCCGTCGATCGTCCCCCGGACCTTGACGAGCCCCCGGGTGCCGAAGAACTCGACCGAGTCAGGCCAGACGAGATAGGTCCAGCCCCCCTGATTGGGGCTCTTCTGGAGCGTTGCCGTGAACCGCTGGTCCATTCAGCTGCCCTCCACCAGGATCAGGCTGTTGCCGTCCGGGTCACGCAGCGCGAACATCGGCGGCGCCTCCGCCATCCGCAGCACCTCCGGGTCCGCGTCGACGCCGCGTGCCCGGAGCTCGGCATGGTCGCTGCCGGCGTCCCCGGTGTACAGGCGGATGCCGGCCGGGACGCCCGCGGGAACAAGCGCGATGGTCGTCGCCGACCCGGGTGGGGCCACCTCGATCCAGCGCCCGGCGCCAAAGGGCAGGTCCCGGCGCTTCTCGAAGCCGAGCTGGCCGACGTAGAACTCGAGCGCCCGGTCCTGGTCGGTGACGGGAACGCCAACCGTTCCCACGGCGGTGATGTGGGTCGTTCCGCCCATCTCATCCTCCTCTTGCCGCGATCGGTGCGGCTGGTCGCCGCTCACCAGGAGGTCGAAGCTGCCGAGCTAGTCTCGACATGCACGGACAGAGAAGTCTCGGGAATCGTGGAGGCGCCAGTGAAATACCTGATCCTGATCTACAGCAACCCGGCGTCCCGGGAGATCTGGGAGGGGTTCTCCGACGACCAGCGTGCCGAGGGGTTCCGCTACTACGCGGCCCTGGCCGACGGGCTGGCAGCGTCCGGGGAGCTGATCGTCACCGAGGCCCTCGCCGACCCGTCGTCGACCAGGCGCGTCTCGGTCCGCGACGGCCAGACGCTGACCACCGACGGCCCGTTCGCCGAGGCCAAGGAGCTGCTGGCCGGCTTCTTCCTGCTCGACTGCGAAGGCCCCGAACGGGCCGTCGAGGTCGCCGCCCAGATCCCGGAGGCCGCCTTCGGCCTGGTCGAGGTGCGGCCCATCCTCCAGCTCGGCGGCTAGGTCCGGGGGCGCAGCCACAGCGCCGCCTTGGTCGGCTGCATGGTCTGGTCGACCACGGCCAGCAGCTCGCCGGTGAGGGTGGCCAGGTCGACCTGGTCGCGCAGGCGGCCGCTGAACGCGGCGATGGTGCGGGCGGCATC
>DATENJ010000791.1:0-2388 GCA_035275125.1 Actinomycetes bacterium
GTCCACGACGACGGCGTGGGCGGCGCCGACCCGGCAGCCGGCGGCGGCCTCGCCGGGCTGGCCGACCGGATCGCGGTCGCGGATGGCCGGCTGCTCCTTTCCAGCCCGCCCGGCGGGCCGACACTGCTCCGGATGGAGATCCCGTGCAGGCAGACCACCACCTTCGGATAGTCCTGGCGGAGGACAGCGTCCTGCTGCGCGAGGGACTGGCCGGGCTCCTCCGCCGTTTCGGGCATGCGGTGGTGGCCCGCGTCGGCGACGCGCCCGCGCTGGTCGCCGCCGTCCAGGAGCACGACCCGGACATCGTGGTCACCGACGTGCGCATGCCACCCGGCTTCAGCGACGAGGGCCTGCGGGCCGCCGTCGCCCTGCGCGTGACGCATCCCGCCCTGGCCGTGCTGGTGCTCAGCCAGTACGTGGAGCAGACCTACGCCGCCGAGCTGCTCGACGCCGCCCCAAGCCACGGGCGTGAGGCCGGGGTCGGCTACCTGCTCAAGGACCGGGTCGGCGAGGTGGAGGAGTTCGTCGACGCGGTCCAACGGGTCGCCGCCGGCGGCACGGTCATCGACCCCGAGGTGGTCCGCCAGCTCCTCGGCCGCCGCCGCGACCCGGTCGACCGCCTCACCCCCCGCGAACGCGAGGTGCTCGCCCTGATGGCCGAGGGGTGGTCCAACGCCGCCATCGCCCGGACCCTGGTCGTCACCGAGGCCGCGGTCGCCAAGCACATCGGCGGCATCCTGACCAAGCTCGACCTGCCACCAGCCGAGGACGACCACCGCCGCGTCCGGGCGGTGCTCGCCTACCTCCGCGACGGTCCTGCTCCGGGGCGGTCCCGGTAGCATCGAGCTCGGGTCCCGAAGCGAAGGAGCGACGGTGCGACACGAAGATGTTGTCGAGGTACTGAACCAACCGCTGGCGCGGGAGCTGCTGGGGTCAGCCATCCCGGCGCGGCTGGCCTACAACGGGCTCGACGGGTTTCCGCGGGTGGTGCCGATCGGCTTCTACTGGAACGGCGCCGAGTTGGTCCTCTCCAGCGTGTCGTACGCCGCGAAGGTCGAGGCGCTGGTCGCCAACCCGAAGGTGGCGCTGACCATCGATACCGCCGAGCCGCCGTGGCGGATCCTGCTGGTGCGCGGGACCGCCGGTGTGGAGATCGTCGATGGGGTGGTGCCCGAGTACCTGGCCGCTTCCCGCAAGGGGACCCCGGAGGACCAGTGGGACGCCTTCGAGGCCGAGGTCCGCTCGCTCTATAAGCAGATGGCGCGGATCGCGGTCACGCCGGAGTGGGCCAAGCTGATCGACTTCGAGACCACGCTGCCGAGCGCGGTCGAGCGGGCGATCCGGGAGCGCGCGGCATCCTCCTGAGCACCACCCAAGCCTGGCAGGGTCGTCATGGCCGGGTTGCCAGGTGCGCCGCGCCTCCGATGGCGGCTTTGGTGCGCCGCAGCGAGGCGCGCAGCATCGCTGCGCTGGCCGATCCTCTGGCCAGCGCCTCAGGGACCGGGTAGATGCGGTAGCTGGGATGGTCGACCCAGGTCGGGGTGTAGCGGAACGCCCCGACGACGAAACGGCCGGCCTTGCGGACGACGGTGACCTGGAGGAGCACGCCGTCCTGGGTGGCGGCTGGACAACAGGCTGCCGACTGGGCCGACAGGGAGTTGCCCATGCCGAAGGCCACCCACTTGCCGTGGCTGCGCTGGACTGGCTGCACGACGTGGGCGTGGTGGCCGACGATCAGGTCGACCGCGGGATCGGCAAGGAGCCTGCGGGCCAGGGTGCGCTGGGCTGTGGTGGGCGCCGAGCGGTACTCCTGGCCCCAGTGCAGGATCACGACGGTGAACTGGGAGCCGGCCCGCCGGGCCGCTCTGGCGTCGGCCAGGATCCGGCCAGGGCGAAGCAGGTTGACCATCCAGGGCCGCCCGCGCGGCAGCCGGAACCCGTTCAGGCCGTAGGCGTAGCTCAACAGGGCCACCCGCACCCCGCGCACCGTCAGGAGTCTCGGCCGGGCCTCTCGGGAGCTGCGACCTGTGCCGGTATGCCGCAGGCCGGCCTTGTCCAGGACCGCCAGGGTCCCGGCCACGCCCCCGACGCCCTGGTCCATGGAGTGGTTGGAGGCGACCGAACAGACGTCGTAGCCGGCGGACCGGATCGCGGCCGCGAGCTGTGGTGGGCCGTTGAAGCGGGGATACCCGGACAGGTTGCGTCCGGTTGGGGAGAGTGGCGTCTCCAGGTGACAGACGGCCAGGTCGGCGGCCGACACCAGTGGGCGGACGGCGGCGAACATCGGCCGGAAGTCGTAGGAGCGGCCGCTTCGAGCCCCATACGCCCTCGCGCGGTCCACGACCTGGCGGTGCGGCAGCACGTCGCCGGACGCCAGCAAGGTGAAGC
>DATENJ010000792.1:0-6134 GCA_035275125.1 Actinomycetes bacterium
GGCCAGGCCGTCCTCGTACTCGGCGCGGAGCCGGGCCACCGCCTCCTGCTCGGCGACCTCGGCCGGGGCGACGTCCCACCAGACCCCGGCGCCGGGCAGGTCGGCGTGGGGGATCGCCGGGACCACGATCACCACCGGGCCGGGGTGGTTTCGGGTCTCGGTCAGCGCGGCGCGGACCTGGTCGGCGGTGGTCGCCCGTACGGCACGGGCGCCGAGGCCCTCGGCCACCTTGACCAGGTCGACCTCCAGGTACCCGCCTTCCAGGCGCGGCGGCTTGGTTCCGGCGCCCTCGGGCCCGGTCAGGTCGAGGCCGCCGTCGCGGTAGCGGAACTCGTTGCCGAACTCGCGCCCGCTGCGCAGCATCTGGAGGCGGTGGATGACCTGGTAGCCACGGTTCTCCGGGATCACGATGGTGATCGCCAGGCCTTCCTGGGCTGCGGTGACCAGCTCGGTCGGGGCCATCAGGAAGGTGCCGTCGCCCAGGAACGAGACGACCCGCCGAGCCGGGTCGGGCTCGGCCAGGCGCACCCCGATCGCGGCCGGCAGCTCATAGCCCATGCAGGAGAACCCGAACTCCAGGTGGGCGAGGCGGCCCTCGGTGGCGTCCCAGACCTTCTGGAGATCCCCCGGGGGACCGCCGGCGGCGGCGATGACGACGTCGCCGGCCTGGGCGTGCTCCTGGAGCAGCCCGATGATCTGGCCCTGGGTGAGCACCGCGCCGGTCCCGGCCACGACGTCCGAGTCGGGCTCCTGGGCCGAGAGGTCGAACGGCGTGTCGGGGTCGAGGGCGGCGGCCCGCTCGGTCTGCCACTGGCGGTTGCGGGACCGGGCCCGCTCCTGCCAGTCGGCCGGGCTGCTGGTGCCGGCGCGCTCGACGGCCTCGGTCAGGGCGGCGAGGGCGCGTTTGGCGTCGGCCACGATCCCGGTGGCGCCGAGCCGCCCGGCGTCATACGGGTTGAGGTTGATGCTGGCGAAACGGACCCGAGGATCCTGGAACAGCGACTGGGAGGCGGTGGCGAAGTCGGTCAGGCGCGAGCCGACGGTCAGGACCAGGTCGGCCTCGCGGGCCAGGTCGTTGGTGGCCGGGGTGCCCTCGAGGCCGATGCCGCCCAGCTGCCACCAGGCCCGCTGCTGGACCGCCCCCTTGCCGGCGAAGGTCTCGGCCACCGGGATCCCGGCCGAGGCGGCCAGCGCCTCCAGCTCCGGGGTGGCGCCGGAGTAGACGACCCCGCCCCCGGCGACGATGAGCGGCCGTTGCGCCTGGGCGAGGAGTCGGGCCACCGTCTCGACCTCCTGGGGGTCGGGGGGTGGGCGGCGGATCGTCCAGTCGCGCTCGGCGAACAGCTCGGCCGGGTAGTCGTAGGCCTGGGACTGGATGTCCTGGGGGAGGGCGAGGACGACGGCGCCGGTGTCGACCGGGTCGGTGAGCACCCGCATGGCCTGCGGCAGGGCGGTCAGGAGCTGCTCGGGCCGGGTGATGCGGTCGAAGAGGCGGGCCAGGGGCCGGAAGGCGTCGTTGACGGATGCGTCGGCCTCGATCGGGTGCTGGAGCTGCTGCAGCACCGGGCCCTGGCGGCGGGTCGCGTAGGTGTCGCCGGGCAGCAGCAGCACCGGCAGGCGGTTGACGGTGGCCAGCCCGGCCCCGGTGACCATGTTGAGCGCGCCTGGGCCGATGGAGGCGGTGACGGCCAGGGTGGCGTGACGCCGGGATGCCTTGGCATAGGCGGTGGCCACATGGACCAGGGCCTGCTCGTTGCGGCCCTGGATGAAGGGGAGGGCGTCGCTGAGCTGGTCCAGCGCCTGTCCAAGGCCGGCGACGTTGCCGTGGCCGAAGATCCCGAGCGCGGCCGGGATGAGCCGCCGGCGCTGCCCGTCGGCGACCGAGTGCTGCTTGGAGAGGTAGGTCACGATGGCCTGGGCGACGGTCAGTCGCACGGTGTCGGTGGGCATGGGTCGTCCTCCTGCTGGGCTGCTGCTGGGCTCGGGCCGCGGCTACCAGGGCCGGCCGTGGAGCACGATCGTCTTGGACTCGGTCATCTCGGCGACGGCGGTGCGTGGGCCTTCCTTGCCGATGCCGCTGCCCTTGAGGCCGCCGTACGGCATCAGGTCGGCGCGCCACAGCGGGGTCCAGTTGATGTGGATGCTGCCGGCGTCGATCTCGCGCATGGCCTGGACCGCGCCGGCCACATCACCGGTGAAGAGGCCGGCGGCCAGGCCGTAGCCGGTGCCGTTGGCCTGGGCGATGGCCGCCTCCCAGTCCTCGGCGGTGCTGACCGCCACCGCCGGGCCGAACAGCTCGTCCTGGCTGAACGCCGAGGCCGGGTCGACGTCGGCCACCACCGTCGGCGCCACCACGGCGCCGTCACGCTGGCCGCCGGTCAGCACCCGCGCCCCGCCGGCGGCGGCGTCGGCGATGGCCCGCTCCACCCGCTCGGCCTCGGCGGCGGTGATCAGTGAGCCCATGGTCGTGTCGGGCGAGGAGGGGTCGCCGGTCCGGATGGCCTCGACCTTGGGGACCAGGGCGTCCAGGAAGTCGGCATGCACCCGGGGGTGGGTGATCACCCGCTGGACCGAGATGCAGACCTGGCCGGCGTTCACGAAGCCGCCGGTGGCCACGGCGCTCGCCGCCTGCTCCAGGTCGGCGTCACCCAGCACGATCACCGGGCAGGAGGCGCCCAGCTCCAGCGACAGCTTCTTCACCCCGGCCATGCGGGTGATGCGCTCGCCGACCGCGGTCGACCCGGTGAAGGAGATCTTGCGCACCCGCGGGTCGCTGACCAGCGCGTCGCCAAGGGTGCCGCCAGGGCCGGTGAGGACCGACAGCACCCCCTCGGGCAGGCCGGCGTCGACGAAGCAGGCGGCCAGCTCAAGGGCGGTGAGCGGGGTCGTGCGGGCCGGCTTCAGCACGACGGCGTTGCCGGCGGCCAGGGCAGGGGCGAGCTTGTGCAGCACCAACAGGGCCGGGTAGTTGAACGGGGTGATGGCCACCACGATCCCGCAGGGCTGGCGGAGGGTGAAGCCGACCTTGTCCTGGCCGGTGCCGGGGTTGGCGTCCAGCGGCAGGCCCTCGCCGTACAGCTGGGTGCCCTCGAAGGCGGCCAGCCGGATGAGCGCACCCGAGCGGCCGGCCTCGGTGGTGGCCTCGGTGATGGTCTTGCCGGTCTCGGCGCTGATCGTGCTGGCGATCCGCGGCGCGCGCTGGTCGGCCAGCTCGGCCGCCCGGAGCAGGATCTGCATCCGCTCGTGCGCCGGCGTGCGGCCCCAGGTCCGGGCGCCACCCTCGGCGGCACCCAGCGCCACCTCGACGTCGTCGGTGCCGGCCACCGGTACCGTGCCCACCACCGAGCCGTCATAGGGCGAGGTCACATCCTCGCTCCGCCCCGAGCCGGCGGCCGGCCGCCACCGCCCACCGATCAACATCTCCGTGCGAGCCATCGCCCTTCCCCTCTAGTGCCGCGGCGGCCACTTGGACCGTTCCAAGTTGGACCGTTCCAACAATGAGGGATGGGACCATTGGCGTCAAGAGGCGATCTTGCCCACAGGAGGACGGGTCTCGCCTCGGGTGCGCTGGTTTCACCCGCTCGGGGTGATGCCCTGGCCGGATCGCTCCGGTCAGATGGAGGCCACGCCGACAGGAAGCGAGGTCGAGGCGATGAGCAAGCCGTTCCAGGGCGTCATCAACATCGACATTCGGGACTCGGTGCCCGATTGGGCGCCGTACATGCAGCCGGTGGCGCCCGAGGGTGCCCCCAATGTCCTGTACATCGTGCTGGACGACGTCGGGTTCTCGGCGATGGAGCCGTGGGGCGGGCTGATCGAGACCCCGAACATCAACCGGCTGGCCGAGAACGGGCTCACCTACACCAACTGGCATACGACCGCGCTGTGCTCACCGACGCGGTCGTCGTTGCTGACCGGGCGCAACCACACCACCAACGGCATGGCCTGCATTGCCGAGGCGACCTCGGGGTTCCCGAACGCCAACGGCCACATCCCCTTCGAGTGCGCCACCATCGCCGAGGTGCTGGGGGAGCGCGGCTGGAACACCTACATGCTCGGCAAATGGCACCTGGTCGCGGCCGACGAGATGAACATGGCCTCGACCAAGCGCAACTGGCCGGTCGGCCGCGGGTTCGAGCGCTACTACGGGTTCCTGGGCGGCGAGACCAACCAGTGGTATCCGGACCTGGTCTACGACAACCACCCGGTGGAGCAGCCGGCGATGCCCGAGGACGGCTACCACCTGACCACCGACCTCACCGACAAGGCAATCGAGTTCGTCAAAGACGCCAAGATGATCGTCCCCGACAAGCCGTTCTTCATGTACTTCTGCCCCGGTGCCACCCACGCCCCCCACCACGCCCCCAAGGAGTGGATCGAGCGCTACCGGGGCCGCTTCGACATGGGCTACGAGCGCTACCGTGAGCAGGTGTTCCAGCGCCAGCAGCAGCTGGGCATCTTCCCCGAGGACGCCGAGCTGTCGCCGCTGAACCCCTATGCCGACGAGCAGAGCGTCGACGGCAAGCCGTGGAACGCGGTCGACGTGGTGCGGCCCTGGGACTCGCTGTCGGAGGAGGAGCAGCGGCTGTTCTGCCGGATGGCCGAGGTGTACGCGGGGTTCCTGTCCCACACCGACCACGAGATCGGCCGTCTGCTCGACTTCCTGGAGGAGTCCGGGGAGCTGGAGAACACCGTCGTGATGCTGGTCTCCGACAACGGCGCCAGCGGCGAGGGCGGCCCCAACGGGTCGGTCAACGAGAACAAGTTCTTCAACGGCATCCCTGACGACATCCAGGAGAACCTCCAGTACCTGGACGAGCTGGGCTCGCCGGCCACCTACAACCACTACCCGGTGGGCTGGGCGTGGGCGTTCGACACCCCGTTCAAGATGTGGAAGCGCTACAACTTCGAGGGCGGCGTGGCCGACCCGCTGCTCATCTCCTGGCCGAGCCAGATCAAGGCCAGGGGCGAGCTGCGCCACCAGTTCGCCCACGCCACCGACCTGGTCCCCACCATCTACGACTGCATCGGGCTGGAGCTGCCGGAGGTGGTCAAGGGCTTCACCCAGATCCCGCTGGAGGGGGTGAGCCTGCGCTCGACCTTCGCCAGCGACGACGTGCCGACACCAAAGGAGACCGGGTTCTTCTCGATGCTGGGGTCCCGGGCCATCTGGCACAAGGGCTGGAAGGCGGTGAGCGTCCACCCGACGATCGCCGGCTGGAGCAACTTCGCCAACGACCGCTGGGAGCTCTACCACACCGACCTGGACCCCACCGAGACCCACGACCTCGCGGCCGAGTACCCGGTGAAGCTGCAGGAGATGATCAGCCTCTGGTTCCACGAGGCCGGCAAGTACCGGGGCCTGCCGCTGGAGGACCGGACGGCGGTCGAGGTCCTCGCCGACCCCACCAGGCCGCAGGTCGCCCCGCCGCGGGACCGGTACGTCTACTACCCGGGCGCGGCCGAGGTGCCGGAGACAGCGGCGGCCAATATCCGCAACCGCAGCTACAGCATCGCCGTCGAGGTGGACGTCGAGTCCGAGGACGCCGGCGGGGTGCTGTTCTCCCACGGCGCCCGCTTCGGCGGCCACGCCCTGTACGTCAAGGACCGCAAGCTCAAGTACGTCTACAACTTCGTCGGCAGCAACGAGCAGACGATCGAGTCCACGCGCGAGGTCCCGACCGGCCAGGTGCTGCTGTCGGCCGCCTTCGTCAAGGAGGGCGACGGCATGCCCACCACCGGGACGCTCTCGCTGTTCATCAACGACGAGCAGGTCGGCGAGGGTCGCATCATGACCCAGCCGGGCAACTTCTCCCTGGTCGGCGAAGGACTGAACGTGGGCAAGGACCCAGGCGAGCCGGTCACGGCCGACTACCCGGGTACCAACCCGTTCCCCTTCACCGGCGGCACCATCGCCAAGGCGATCGTCGACGTGTCCGGCGAGCCGTTCGTCGACCTCGAGAAAGAGGCCATCGCCATGATGGCCCGCGAATAGCGACTACCGGGTCCGGTTGTCACGCTCGAGGTGGATGCCCGGGTCCGGCTCTGGGGGTGGCTCGTCGTAGTCCTCCTCGGTGGCCTGCTCCTCCTCCGGGGTGATGCCGTCATCGTCGAGCACCTCGAAGGGATGGCGG
>DATENJ010000793.1:0-12223 GCA_035275125.1 Actinomycetes bacterium
CCAGGCGGCCGATCCGCTCGAAGGCGGCGTCGGTGGAGGCCACGGTCAGGGAGGGGGCGGCGGCCGGGTCGGGCGCGTCCCGCAGGGCCGCCCAGCCGACCCCGATCTGGCGCTGGCGCAGCTCGCCGGAGAGGAAGGCCACCGCCGGGTGGACCTCCACCGTCTCAAGGCGCCGCAGGCAGGCCGCCAGCCGCTCCACCTTGGCCAGGCGGGCGGAGCTGGCGGCGACGGCGGCGGACGTCTCGGCAACCTCGTCGAGCAGCACCGGGCCATTGTCCCCCGGAAGGGCGGTCGAGTAGGTTCCGGGGGTGAGACGAGCTGGGTGGGTGCTGCTCGCGGCCACCGCCGGGGGTGCCGGCTGGGCGGTCGCCGAGCTGGCCCGGCCCCGGCCGGCCGACATCGCGGTGTTCGACCCCGACGAGGTCGCCCGGCTGGAGACAGCCATGTGGCGCTCCTACTACGACCGGCGCCGCCTGCCCCTGTTCGGCCAGCTGGTGGCCCTGCTCCAGGGGCAGTTCCACCTCCAGCCGCTGCGGGCGGTGGCCCTGGCCGGCCTGGCCGCCCGGGCGGCGGCCGTCTTCCAGGTCGGCAGGTCCCACGACGACTACCACCGCGCCCTCCCCTACCTGGAGCGCTACTACTCGGCCATCCGGGCCGTCAGCGAGGTCCCGTTCGACCCCGAGCGGGCCGCCGCGCTGGAGCTGGAGTGGTGGATCGTGCACCGCGAGGCCGCCCTCCACCCGCCCGGCGACCTCGAGCACGCCCTGGCCGCCCTGGCCGCCGAGCTCTACCAGCTGCCGGCCGACCGTCTGTCGGGCCATGCCAGCCGACGGGCCGAGGCCATGACCATCCGCGACCACGCCTCCTACCGCGAGATCGGGGTCCTGGACGACGACTGGGACCGGATCGAGGCCGTCCTCTGGGTGGCCTGGAAGGCCCTTGCCGACGAGGTCAGGACGGCCCGGGAGGAAGCGGCCCAGGAGCGCTGACCGCCGCGCGCCGCGCGGCCACCACGGCGACCCCGCTCCAGGCGACGTCGCCGACGACGAACAGCAGGCGCGACACCACCGCGATCACGGTCGCCACCGGCGCGGTCACGGTCGAGCCGAGCAGCAGCAGCATGGCGGCCTCGCGGATCCCGGCCCCGGCCGGCACGACCAGCAACAGCGGGCCGCTGACGAAGGCGGCCGCGAACGCGCCGGTGCACTGGAGCCACAGCAGCGCCCCGCCCTCGGCGCCGAGCTGCCGGGCCAGCAGGTACACCTGGACCCCGTAGCAGACCCAGGAGAGGACCGCCCAGCCCGCCACCCGGAGGATGCCGCCGAGCGACAGCGGGGCCGGCATGGGCGGGCGCCTGGCCAGCCGCAGGGCGAGGGCGATGGCCCGGTTCAGCACCGGCGGGGCCAGGGCGAGGACGAGCAGGGGCAGGACAAGGGCCAGCCAGCGGTACTCGTCGACGGCGTCCCGGCCCAGCAGCGGGACCAGCGGCACCCCGACCAGCAGCCCGGTGCCGATCAGCATGAGCATGAACACCACGAAGGCCGCGCCCGAGGCCCGCGGCGGCACCCGGTAGTCGCGGCCCAGCCGCATCTGGGTGACCGCCGGCCAGACGGTCCCCGGCAGGTACTTGCCCAGCTGGCCGAGGTAGAAGACGCGCATGGCCCCGGTGTGGGGCAGGCCGCCCCCGAGGTCGGCCAGGGCGGCCCGCCAGGAGCGGAAGCTGGCGTAGATCCCGGCCAGCACCATTGCCCAGGAGGCGAGCACGACCGGGACCGAGAGCCGGCCCAGCAGCGGCCGCGCCTGGCGCCACTGGCCGGCCAGGACCACGACGAGGAAGCCGACGAACACCGCGGCCACGACCAGCCGCAGCGGCGCCCGCCAGCGTCCACCGGGGCGCGGGGCGCCGCTCCTCGAGGCCGGCTGGCCGGCGAGACGGTCGGAGAGGGTCACGGCGGACACGCTAGCGCACCGGGTCGGGCAGGGCTGGTCCCCTAGAGCTGGCGGAGGGGGACGACGTCGGCCAGCCGGTCGAGCGCGGCCAGCAGCTCGGAGACCTGGTCGTCGGTGTTGGCGGCGGTCACCTGGATGCGGAACCCGACCTCCTCGCGCGGCACCCCCGGGTAGAAGGCGAGGGTGACGTAGATGCCCTGGTCGAGCAGGAAGCGACCCGCCCTTGCCAGGTCGTCCGGGTCGGCCAGGGGCACCTCGACGATCGGGAACCCGGAGTTGTTGAGGGTGTAGGCGCCCAGCTTGTCCAGGTGGTCCAGGAGCCGCCGGGTCCTTGACCACAGGATCGCCCGCAGGTCGTCGCCCCTGGCCTCGTTGACCTGGAGCCCGACGAGCACGCTGGCCAGGGACGCCACCGGGGACGGGCCCGAGTACAGGTACGGCGGCGCGGTCACCTTGAGCAGGCGCTTGAGCTCGGGCGGGCAGGCGATGAAGGCCAGCAGCGACGAGTAGGCCTTGGAGAAGCCGCCGGTGAGCACGATGTGGTCGTAGGACTCGCCCAGGTGGCGAACGACCCCGTTGCCGCGGCGGCCGAAGGGGCTGATCTCCTCGCGGCCCCGCTCCCCCACCACCCCGAACCCGTGGGCGTCGTCGACGTACAGCAGGGCGTCGTTGGCCCGGGCCAGGGCGAGGAAGGCCGGCAGGTCGGGCGGGTTGCCGGTCATCGAGTTGATCCCGTCCATACAGACGATGCGGGGGGCCTTGGGATGCCGGCGCATGAGCCGCTCGAGGGCCTGGGGATCGTCGTGGGCGTAGCGGACCACGGTGGCCCCGTGGGCCCTGGCCGACACGCAGCCGTCCCAGATCGTCTTGTGGGCCCTGGAGTCGACGAAGATGGTCCCGTCCGAGGCCAGCACCGGGATGACCGACGCGTGGATGTGGGTCAGGGTCGGCAGCAGCAGCGAGTCGGCCGCGCCCAGCAGCTCGGTCAGCCGGGTCTCGATCTCGGGGTACAGGGAAGGGTTGCCGAGCATCCGCGACCAGCTCGGGTGGGTCCCCCACCGGTCCAGGTAGGCGGGGATCGCCTCGATGACCTCCCGGTCCAGGTCAAGGCCGAGGTAGTTGCAGGAGGCGAAGTCGATCAGCCAGCGTTCCCCGACCCGGATCCGGCGGCCGTCGATCTCCTCGATGGTGGCGTCGAGGAGGTGGTGGTGGGCGAACAGGTCCTCCAGGTCGGCGCAGGCGGACAACCAGCGCCCGAGCCAGCTTCCGGGCGCAGCACCTGACCACCTTGAATGAGGCAATTCAGTCATACGCTACCAGATTGGCAACCGTTCGCCCAACCTCGGGCTCAACCGGTCCGCCCGGCGGTCCGACTCTAGATAAGGAGAGTGCCTGACCCCCGACCTGGGACACCGACATGACCTGGACGACCAGCGATCAGCAGGGCACGCGCACGGGCGCGGTCATCGTCCTGGCTTCCGGCCAAGGTCACGATCCGGACGTTCCGCGGGACAAAGGCTTGACCGAGCGTTCAGATGGGTACCAAGCGTCGATGACCCAGGAACAGGACAGTCAGGGACAGCTCCGGCAGTCCGAGGCCAACGACGGCCCCCGGGTGCTCCTCGTCGACGACGCCGCCGCGATCCGCAACGCCCTCCGGGGTGTGCTCGAGGACGCCGGCATCGAGGTCGTCGGAGAGGCCCCCGACGGGGTCCAGGGCGTCGCCATGGTCGGCTCACTCCGCCCCGACGTCGTGCTGATGGACCTCCGGATGCCGTCCGCCAACGGCTTCCAGGCCACCGAGCAGATCGTCCAGGAGCACCCGGCCGTCCGCGTGGTCGTCCTCTCGGCCTACGAGACCGAGGAGTCGGCCGAAGCGGTCCGAGCCGCCGGTGCCTTCGCCTTCCTCCCCAAGCACTGCGGCGCCGACCGCATCCGCGACGTGGTGTTCGCCGCCTGGCGTTCCGGCAGCGGCACCACCGCCTGACCTGCCCCGTCGAAGTCGACTATGGTGGACCGATGGCGTCGGTCAAGCAGTTCCAGGTCACCTTCGACTGCGCGGAACCCGAGCGGGTCGCTCGGTTCTGGTGCGAGGTGCTGGGGTACGTCGTCCCGCCGCCGCCGGAGGGGTTCGCGACCTGGGACGATTTCGATCGCTCGCTACCGCCTGAGCGTCAGGGTGGAGCGTTCGCCTGCAGTGATCCCACTGGGGTGGGCCCGCGGCTGTTCTTCCAGCGCGTTCCCGAAGGCAAGGTCGTCAAGAACCGGGTGCATCTTGACGTGCGGGTCGGCACCGGGCTCGTGGGCGAGGAGCGCCTGGCCACCCTCGAGGCCGAGTGCGCACGACTGATCGCGCTCGGCGCGGCCCGCGTGCGACTCCTGGTTGCCGATGAGTACAACGAGTCGTGCCTCGTGATGCAGGACG
Organism: Actinomycetes bacterium; assembly: GCA_035275125.1. GTDB lineage: Bacteria > Actinomycetota > CALGFH01 > CALGFH01 > CALGFH01 > CALGFH01. The sequence goes on from DATENJ010000793.1 coordinate 4,376, forward strand.
TCGAGGGCAACGAGTTCTGCCTCGACTGACGGGCCGCGAGACGCGCCCTAGCTGGTGAGCTGCTCGGCCGGCTGGTTGGCCATCTCGACGTCGACGGTGGTGCCGTGGCCGGGGGCTGAGTCGATGCTGAGGTGGCCGCCGACCATCTCGACCCGCTCGCGCATGCCAGCCAGGCCGAAGTGGCCTTCGCTGAGGAGGCGGCTGGCCACCACCGGGTCGAAGCCGACCCCGTCGTCGTTGATCCGCAGGCGCACCGAGCCGTTCTCGGCGGCCAGCGACACGGTGACCCTTGACGCGCCGGCGTGCTTGCCGACGTTGTTCAGGGTCTCCTGGGTGACCCGGTACAGGACCGTCTCCAGGTCTGGTTGGAGCCGGCTCTGCAGGCCGGTCGAGATGGCGCAGGCCACGCCGCTGGTCGCCTCGAAGGCGCGGACCTGGTTGTGGAGGGCGACCTCGAGGCCCTGCTCGTCGAGCACTGCCGGCCGGAGCTCGGCCATGAGCCGGCGCAGGCCGGTGATCCCGGCGGCCAGCTCGTCCTCGAGCTCGGACAGCAGCCCCTCGGCCTGGTCGGGCTGGCCGCGCTGGATCCGGTTACGGGCCCGGGTGAGGCCGTAGCGGAGCGCGGTCAGCTCCTGGACCGGTCCGTCGTGCAGGTCGGCGGCCAGCCGGACCCGCTCCTGCTCGGTGGCCCGCAGCACTGTCTGCATGACCCGCTTGCGCTCGGTCTGCAAGGCCACCTCGCTGGCCAGACCGCCCATGCGGGTCAGGGTGAGCAGGAACAGCACCACCGAGCCACCGGCGATCACCCCCACATCGATCGGCTCGTCGCGGATCGCCTGGATGACCAGCATCGCCGGGGCCATCAGGGACGCGCCGGCCAGCAGGGCCAGCCGGGTCCGGGTGAGGCGGGTGTTGAGCGGGGCCGGCTCGGACAGCGACACCATCGACGGGTGGAGGGCGGCCAGCCCGAAGGCGACGTAGTAGAGCATCCAGACGCCGTCGACCGGGCCGCCGATCTGCCAGTCGCCGTTGAGCAGGCTGAGGCCGTACACGGTGTCGACGGCCAGCAGCGCGAACAGGCCGAGGGCCAGCAGCCGAGAGGCGATCACGCTGTGGGCTCCCGTCCGCCAGAGCCGGACCGCCACCGCCAGCAGCAAGACGTCGCCGAGCGGGTAGGCGATGGAGACGAGGCGCTCGCTCAGGCTGAGGTCGGGCAGGCGGACGTACGGCCCGATCAGGAAGACCCACGAGAGCATGCCGATGCCGGTGGTGATGATGGTGGCGTCGATCAGGCTGGCGGCGTCGCGACCGGGCGCCCGGCCCCGGACGAGCAGCAGCAGCCCGGCGGCCAGCACCGGATAGAAGACGAGGTAGAAGGCGTCGGCGATCGAGGGGAAGGGGACCTCGAGGTGGAGCACCCACTCGTAGAAGAAGCTGTAGGCGTCACCGATGGTGAACAGGAACTGCCCGATCGCGATGAGGTACCAGGCCATCGGGGTCGACGGGCGCCACATCCGGGTCCCGATGACGATGGCGACGACCATGCCGAGCGAGGTCGCGCAGTAGACGGCCGCCCGCATCCCTGAAGGGGGCAGCAGGAAGTACGCGATGCCGAGCAGGACCTCGACAGCAACAAAGACGCGCGCCGCACGCGGGAACATGCTCTCCTTATCGGCCAGCCTTGCGGTGAACTGTTGCGGCTTTCCAGCTCTTGTCAACGGCGCATTCGACCACAGACCACGGCGTAGTCGTTCAGGCTGAACAAAAAGGCCCCCCGCTCGTCGAGCCGGCGCAGGCCGTCCAGCCACCCGTCCAGCACCGTCTGGTCCGCCCACCCGGCACCCTGGAGCGCTCCGACAATGTTGTGGGCGTAGCCCCAGCCGAGCTCGCCGGGCTGAAACCGCCTGCTCAGCGTGACGGACGCCTGCACATCCTCCACCACCAGTCCGCAGCGCTCCGCGACCCCGACGAGGTGGCGGCCGATGGTGCCGTCGACCGCGTCCATCCATGGCTGCTGGGTGTCGCAGTAGGCGTGCACCAGCCGGCGGGTCAGCTGGAGGTCCTCAGAGGTGAACACCAGGGTGTCGTAGTCGGTGTGGGCGATGACCAGGCGGCCGTCCGGCCGCAGGACCCGGGCGGCCGCGGCGACGAAGGCGTCGGTGTCGGGCAGGCATTCCAGCACGTCATGACAGAGCACCCGGTCGACCGAGTCGGCCGCGATCGGCGGCGGGTCCTTGAGGTCGGCCTGGACGAGCAGGAACCGGCGGCCGTGCACCGGGGCGAGGGCCTCGGCGGCCCTGGCGAGCGCAGCCGCGCTGGCGTCGACGCCGACCAGCAGGTTCGCCGCTACCTGCGCCAGGGTACTGCCGGTGCCGCAGCCCAGGTCGACGACCCGGTCGCCGGGGGCGGCGGCCAGCAGCTCGGCCAGCCAGCGGTGCCGGCTCGGCACCACCGGCTCGACCATCGCGTCGACGTCGTCCGGTTCGCCCGCCATGGCGGAAACGCTACCTGCTGGCGGGGCGGGCCGTCGAGCGGCTAGCCGCAGGCGGCCTTGACGTACGGGTAGGGGTCGACCGGGGTGCCGGCACCCGGGTGGACCTCGAAGTGCACGTGGGGGGCGGTGAACCTGGCGTTGCCGGTCTGGCCGTTGTAGGCGATCAGCTCGCCCGCCTTGACCCGCTGCCCCACGGACGAGGCGTACCTGGAGAGGTGGGCGTAGTAGTACTCGTTGCCGTCGGCGCCCATCAGGTACAGGCTGATCCCCCCGAGCGAGCTGGTCGTCTGCCGGCTCACGACCCCGTCAACGATGGCGTGGACCTTGTTCCCCCAGGGGTTCATGATGTCGGTCCCCTTGTGGGCCCGGCCGCCCGACCGGGCGGCGCCCCAGGAGTCGACGAACGAGAACGGCTTGGACACCGGGCAGGACGTCCAGCGGCCGTTCACCAGGTGGGTGGTGTTGAAGCCGGCCAGCTTGTCGGCGACCTGCTTGGCCTTCTCGAAGGTGCGGGTCAGCTTGGCCACGGTCGCCTTCGACCGCGCCTCCAGCTTGCTCTGCTGGGCCATGGCCGCCTTGACGTCCTTGATGGCCGCCTCGTAGCTGTCGTAGGCGACCTTGGCGTCGGCCACAGCCTCGACCTGGCCCTCCTGGAGGATGGTCTCGAACTCGACCCGGCTCACCACCACGTCGGCGCTGCTGGCCAGGATCCCCGACAGCGGCCGGGTGCCGCCCGCCTTGTACAGCGAGGAGACGTGGCCGCTGAGGGCCCGCCGGGCCGCGGCGAGGTCGTCGCGCACGTAGCCGAGGCGGCTGTTGGCGGCCTGGAGCCGCTGCTCGGCGAAGCTCTGCTCGGTCTCGATCTGGTCGAGCTCCCGGGTGGCCTCGTCCAGAGCCGCCTGCATCTTCTTCTGGCGGCTCTTGGCGGTCGCGAGATCGTCGGCGCCTCCAGGCATGGCCACGCCGACAACCAGCGCGGCGAGCAGCAGCCCGACCGCGATAACGCGGGACTTCGGCACGTCTCGCCTCCGTTGGGGGACACGGATCGAGAAAACTGCGGGGGCGTCCGGAATGGGGGAAACCGGAACGCTGGGAGCGGACGATAGCACAGCCCCGCCCGCTCGGAAAAATGCGCCGCTTGGAACGGAAACGGCCCCCGCGGCTGTCACGGGGGCCGTTGATCGTCCGTCGGCCGGCGGTGGATGCCGGCGTTCGCGGTCGGGCCGGTGGAGGAAGCGCGGCCGCCGCGAGGAGAGCAGTTCTGTGGCCGTCGGCCGGCGGGCGTTCGGGATGGCGGGCCACCGGGAGCGTGGTCCGCCTGCTACCTAGTCGGGTGGAGTCTCCAAGCCATCCGCCCCCTTCGTCACGGTCCGGCCGTGACCAAAGTGTCAGTGGGCTACCGACACCCCATCATGTACCACGACCCACCGGTTGCGAAACCGCTCGCGTGACGAGCGTTCCGGGCGGGGTTCGCCTACGCTGAGACGCCATGGGAGAAGCCCGGATGCTGGCCGCCTGCCGGGGCGAGCCGGTCGACCGCACCCCCGTCTGGTTCATGCGCCAGGCCGGCCGCTGCCTCGCCGACTACCGGCGACTGCGCGAGCGCCACGGGATCCTGGAGATCACCAGGACCCCCGAGCTGTGCGCGCAGGTGACGACCATGCCGGTCGACACCTTCGGGGTCGACGGGGCCGTGCTGTACGCCGACATCATGCTGCCGCTGTACGGCATGGGCGTGCCCTTCTCGATCGACCCCGGGGTCGGGCCGATCGTGCACCAGCCGGTGCGGGACGCCGCGGCCGTCGAGGCCCTGCGGGTCGTCGAGGCCGAGGAGGCCACCCCGGAGCTGTTCGAGACGATCCGCATGCTCCGCCGCGACCTGGCCGGGCGGGCCGCCCTGATCGGGTTCGCGGGGGCGCCCTACACGGTCGCCTCCTACCTGATCGAGGGCCGCCCCACCAAGGAGCACGCCCGCGCCAAGGCCCTGCTCTACGGCGACGAGGTCCTCTGGCACCGGCTGATGGAGACCCTGACCGAGGTCACCATCCGCTATCTGCGGGCCCAGGTCGCCGCCGGGGTCCAGGTGGTGCAGCTGTTCGACTCCTGGATGGGCGACCTTGGCCGGCGCGAGTACGAGGCCGCGGTGCTGCCCTACAGCCGGCGGATCTTCGAGGCCGTGCGGGCCACCGGGGTGCCGACGATCCACTTCGGCACCGGCACGGTCGGGCTGCTCGAGTCGATGGCCGACGCCGGCAGCGACCTGGTCAGCGTCGACTGGCGGGTGCCGCTGGACGAGGCCTGGCGCCGGATCGGCGCCGGCAAGGGGATCCAGGGCAACCTGGACCCGGCCGTGCTGCTGGCCCCCTTCGAGGTGGTGGCCCGGGAGGCCGACCGGGTGCTGGCCGAGGCCGGCGGCCGCGACGGCCACATCTTCAACCTCGGCCACGGGGTGCTCCCCGACACCCCCTCCGACCACCTGACCCGCCTGGTCGAGCACGTCCACCTGGCCACCGAGAGGACCACTGTTGCCTGACGTCCCTGTTGGAGTTCTGTTGATGACCTACGGCTCGGCCGCCACCGCCGAGGAGGTCCCGGCCTACCTGCGCAGCGTGCGCGGGGGGCGGGACGCCGACCCGGAGCTGGTGGCCGAGTTCCAGCGCCGCTACCGGCTGATCGGCTGGTCGCCGCTGGTCCGCATCACCCTCGAGCAGGGGGCGGAGCTGCAGCGGCTGCTCGACACCACCAAGGGGACCGGCCGCTACCGGGTCGAGGTCGGCATGCTCCACTCCAAGCCGACGATCGACGAGGCGGTGGCCAGGCTGGCCGTTGCCGGGGTCCGGCGGCTGGTCGGGATCGTGCTCTCGCCCCAGTGGTCGCCGGTCATCATGGGCGGCTACCGGCGGGCCCTCGACGCGGCCGCCTGGCGGCTCGGCCCCGACGCCGACGTCGTCCTGGCCGGCCCCTGGCACCGCACCCCGGCCTTCCTCGACGCCCTGGCCGAGCGGGTCACCGAGGCCGCCGGCCGGCTCGACCCCGACGTCCCGGTGCTCTTCACCGCCCACAGCCTGCCCAAGGCGGTGGTCGACCGCGACCCCGGCTACCTTGGCCAGATCGCCGAGACGATCGACGCGGTGGTCGAGCGGACCGGGCTGGACCGGAGCCGCTGGCAGTTCGCCTACCAGTCGGCCGGGCACAGCCCCGAGGAGTGGCTCAAGCCCGACCTCAAGGACCTGCTCCCCGGCCTGCGGGACGCCGGCCACACGGCGGTGCTGGTGGTGCCCGTCCAGTTCCTCGCCGACCACCTCGAGATCCTCTACGACATCGACATCGCCGCCCGCGAGGAGGCCACCGAGGCCGGCCTGGCCTTCAACCGGATCGAGCTGATGAACACCTCGCCGTCGTTCATCCGCGCCCTGGCCGACGTCGCCCTCGACCAGGACCGCTCGGCCCAGCCGGCCCGCTAGCCCCTGGGGGTCCGGGGGGGCTCAGGCCTAGCCCCCCGGTGGATCACGCGCAGGACCAGCAGGTCGATGCGGTCGACCACCGGCGCCGGGACCGTCTCGGCATCGACCGCCCGGTCGAGGGCGGAAAGGCCGGCCGCGAACTGGTCGTCGGGCAGCAGCCGCAGGCCGGTGTCGGCCCGCCGGCGGACCTTGTCGCGGTAGGCGGCCAGGCTGGTCGCGCTCACCTGGTCGACCCCCCGCAGGCCCTCGACCCGGAACCCGGCGGCGGCGAAGCCGTCCGACACCCGCTCCACCGTCGGCAGCCCACCGCCGGCGACCACGGCCGCCACCGCGCCGGGGAAGAACCGCTCGTACAGGGTGATCCCGCCCATCCGTCCGGGAAAGGCCTGCCGGACCAGGACCAGCCCGCCCGGGACGAGCACCCGGCGCAGCTCGGCGGCCACGGCGTCCAGGTCGTCGAGATGGTGGACGACGGTGGAGATCCAGGCCCAGGCGCAGCTGCCGTCGACGAGCGGGAGCCGCTCCCCCACCCCGGCCACCCAGGCCACGCCGGGGTGCGGGTGGGCCAGGGCGGCCTGGGCCCGCATCCCGCCAGACGGCTCCACGGCGACCACCTCGACCCCGAACCAGCCGGCGATCGCGGCCGCGAACTGCCCGCTCCCGGCGCCGAGGTCGAGCACTGGCGACCGGCGCGACCCCTCCGTTGGCAGCCAGGGCCGGATCGCCTGCCGCCAGGATTCCATCCCCTCCGGCGGCAGGACCCGGCCCTCGACGTAGTCGGGCGCCATCTGGTCGTAGTCGACCCGCGCCATCGGGGGAGCCTACCGGTCCAGGTCCTCCACCGGGTCGTCCGCGGGGTCGATGGCCGGGTCGGCGGGCGGGGCTTCTGGATCGGGCTCGGGGGTGGGGCGGCTGTGGTTGCGGGACAGGTCGAAGAGGATGCCGCCGCCGAGGGCGAGCAGGAGCAGCGGCCAGACCCACTGGAGCCGCAGGGCCTGGTCGGCACGGCCGACGAGGAACAGCAGGCCGAGGCCGGTGAAGACGAACCCGAAGGTCAGCGAGATCGGGTCGAGCTGGTGGCGGCGGGTGCTGGCGTCCTGGGGGGTCATGGCGTCGCCGGGGGTCATGGTGCCTCCGTGGTGGTGGGGGCGGGGATGGCGCGCTCGCCGCGGGTGTCGTCGAAGGGGCCGGTGTCATGGAACGGCCGAGGGTCGCTGGCCCGGCGGACCTCGATCACGCCGTAGCCGGCCATCAGGTCGAGCCTGACGGTGGGGGCGTCACCTTCGGACGGGGCCTTGACCGGCGGCTCGGTGACCGACGAGTCGACCTGGGCGCCGGTGTCGACGTGGCCGAGCAGGTCGAGGGCGCCGACCCCGACCCGGCCGCGGACCTCGGCCGCGACCTCGTCGGGCAGCACCACAAGGACCCGCCCGCCGGCCACGCTGGCCTGGACGGGCGGCGCGCCGGGCCCGAAGTCGACCTTGGAGAGGTCGAGAATCAGCTCGCCCCCGGCCAGGCGGTAGGGCGAGCGGACCTCGGCCGGGCTGGTCGGCTGGAACAGGCGCTCGGCGACCCCGCCCTCGACCGGGACGGGGCCGGCAAGGGCGGCCACGGCGACCACCGGCACGGCCAGAAGGCCGACCGGGATAAGCCCCCAGGCCCGCCCCCACCAGGTGCCGGCGAGCAGGCCGCCCCCGATCACGGTCAGGAACACCGCCAGCACCTGCCCGACCGACAGGTGGAGCACGTCCATGTTGTTCAGCGCCAGGGCCACGGCGGTCGCGATCAGGGCGACCGCGAAGGTCAGCGGGCCGAGAAAGGGCCGCCGGCGCGGCCGCCGTGGGGCTGGGGCGCCCCAGGCGGCCGCGCGGTCGGGTGGCGGTGGCGGCG
>DATENJ010000794.1:0-3741 GCA_035275125.1 Actinomycetes bacterium
GGGGACTCCTTCGCCCGCCGGGCCCTGCTCGAGGCGGTCATGGTCGGGGGGCTGTGCGGCGCCGTCGGGGTGCACGTGCTGCTGCGGCGGCTGCCCTTCTTCACCATGGCCCTCGGCCACGCCACCTTCCCCGGGGTCGTCCTGGCCGCGCTCGTCGGGATCAGCCTGTTCGCCGGGGCGGCCGCCTTCGGGGCCGTGGTGGTGGTCGTGGTCGCGCTGCTCGGGGCCCGCGACCGGGTCGACGACACCAGCGCCGTCGGGGTGACCCTTTCGGGGGCGTTCGCCCTCGGGGTGCTGCTGCTGTCGGCCCAGGCCGGCTTCTCCAGGGACCTGACCGCCTACCTGGTCGGCTCCATCATCACCGTCCAGGTGGGTGACCTGGTGACCACGGCCGTGGTCGGCGTGGCCGTGCTGGCCGCGCTCGCCGCCCTCCACAAGGAGCTGGTCCTCGGCGCCTTCGACCGCGGCGGGCTGGCCGCCCTCGGCTACCCGGTGCTGGCCCTCGACGTCGTCCTGCTGCTGCTGATCGAGGCCACCGTCGTCACCTCGATCCCGGCCGTCGGCACCATCCTGGCCGTGGCCCTGATCGTCGCCCCTGCGGCCACGGCCCGCCTCTGGACCGAACGCCTCCGCGCCACCATGGCCCTGGCCGCCGCCCTCGGCGCCACCAGCGGCGTCGTCGGCCTGGCCATCTCGCTCCAGTGGCGGGTCGCCGCCGGCGCCACCATCGTGCTCGTGGCCGCCGCCCTGTTCGCCGTCTCCCTGGTCGTCGCCCCCCGCCACGGCCTGCTGGCTAGGACCTCGGAGGCCCCAGGGCCCACTCCGGCCGGCTGACCCCGGCGGCCATGGTCCTGGACTTGTGCCAGTGGAGGGTGGCGAAGATCTCCTCGCTGATGGCGTCGACCGGGCCGACCGCGTTGATCGGGACCAGGACGCCGCGGCGCTGGTAGTAGTCGACCAGCGGACGGGTCTGGCTGGCGAACACCTCCAGGCGGTGGCGGATCGTCTCCTCGGTGTCGTCGGAGCGGTGCTGCTCCCTGGCCCGGCCGGCCAGGCGGGCGAACAGCTCCTCCTCCTCGATCTCGAAGTTCACCGTCAGGTCGAAGGGGATCCCCCGCGACAGCGCCCAGCGGTAGGCGGCCTCGGCCTGGGCCAGGGTCCGCGGGTAGCCGTCCAGGACGTACCCGCCCTCCTCGTTGGCCTCGACCATCCGGTCCCTGGTCATCTCGATCACGAGGTCGTCGGGCACCAGGTCGCCGCGGTCCATGTACTCCTTGGCCACCTTGCCGAGCTCGGTCTCGTTGACCACCTGCTCGCGCAGCAGGTCCCCGGTGGCGATCCGGGCCAGGTCGAAGTGCTCGGCGATCCGGGACGCCTGTGTCCCCTTGCCCGCTCCGGGCGGTCCGATGAGCAGCACGCGCATGGCAGGTCCTCCCGGGGGATCAGTGCTCGGCGGCCTCGGCGGCGTCGGCCTCGGCCTTGGTCTGGTGGACGGTGCCGGGGGCGTGCTCCGGCGGGGCGTAGACAGTGACCAGGCGCAGCGGGCTGTCGCCGGTGTTGATGAAGTTGTGGCGGGTCCCGGCCGGGACCAGGACCAGGTCGTTGGGGGTGACCTTGGACGTCTTGCCGTCAAGGACGGCGTCGCCCTCCCCGTCCACGAACACCAGCAGCTGGTCGTTCTCCTCGTGGACCTCCTCGCCGATCTCCTCGCCGGCCGGGACGGTCATGGCCACGACCTGGCTGTGCTCGCCGGTGGCGATCTCGCGGCGGAAGGCGTCGTTGCCCCGGGCGAGCTGGACGATGTCGATGTCCAGGGGTTCGGTCACGGTCGCTCCTCTGTCCATGGGGGTGGTCCCGGGTAGGCTAGCCGGACTCGACCAGCCGGGACAGGCCGGTCCGCTCGACCGTCTCCCGGACGGCCTGCGACACCGCCGGCGCGACCCGGCGGTCGAACACCGAGGGGATGACGAAGTCGGCGTCCAGCTCGCGGTCGTCGACCAGCGCGGCCAGCCCGCGGGCGGCGGCCGCCTTCATGTCGTCGGTGACGGTGCGGGCCCGGGCGTCGAGCAGGCCCCGGAAGAAGCCGGGGAACACCAGCACGTTGTTGATCTGGTTGGGGAAGTCGCTGCGCCCGGTGGCGACCACGGCCACGTTCGGCGGGACCTCGTCGGGCACGATCTCGGGCACCGGGTTGGCCAGGGCGAACACGATCGCCCGGGGGGCCATGGTGGCGGCAAGGGCCGGCGGCAACGCCCCCGGCCCGCTGACCCCGACGAAGGCGTCGGCCCCGGCCAGGGCCATGTCCAGGCCGCCGGTCAGGCCGCGCGGGTTGGAGTGCTCCATCAGCCAGCGGCGCTGCGGGTCGAGCTCGGCCGCCCGCCCGGGGTGCAGGATGCCGCCCAGGTCGACCGCGACCAGGTCGCGGACGCCGGCGTGCAGCAGCAGCCGGGCGCAGGCGATCCCGGCCGCCCCGGCCCCCAGCACCGCCACCTTGAGATCGGCCAGCCGCTTGCCCACCACCCGGCAGGCGTTGCTCATGGCGGCCAGGACCACCACCGCGGTGCCGTGCTGGTCGTCGTGGAACACCGGGATGTCCAGCTCCCGGCGCAGCCGCTCCTCGACCTCGAAGCAGGCCGGGGCGGCGATGTCCTCCAGGTTGATGCCCCCGAACCCGGGAGCGACCGCCTTGGCCACGGCGATCAGCTCCTCCGGCCCGGCGACGTCGACGCAGATCGGGTAGGCGTCGATGTCGGCGAACTCCTTGAACAGCGCCGCCTTGCCCTCCATCACCGGCAGCGCCGCCGCCGGGCCGATGGCGCCGAGCCCGAGCACGGCCGTGCCGTCGGTGAGCACGGCCACCGAGTTGCCCTTGATGGTCAGGTCCCAGACCCGCTCGGGGTCGGCGGCGATCGCCTGGGACACCCGCCCGACCCCGGGCGTGTAGGCCACCGACAGGTCGTCGGGCGACTTCAGCGACAGCTTGGAGACGATCGCCAGCTTGCCGCCCTGGTGGGCGAGGAAAGTCCGGTCGCCGACCTCGAGTACGCGGACGCCCTCGACCGCCCTGGCCTTGGCGGTCAGCTCGTGGGCGTGGACCTCGTTGCGGCAGGTGACGATGACCTCGCGCACCACCTTGCGGCCGAACTGGCCCACCAGGTCGATGTCGCCGATGTCGCCGCCGTCCTCGCCGATGGCCGTGGTCACCCGCCCAAGGGTGCCCGGCACGTCCGACAGCTCGAGGCGCAGCACCAGCACGTACCCCGTGCGCGGACCGGTCCCTGCCATGGTCGACCCCTCAGATGCCGGCGAGTCAGGTGGTGCGAGGATGTCCAGGAGAATCTTGGCACGTGCCGGGAGGGGGCGTGGACCCGCGGTGCCATGGTTAGCTCGAGACGGTCGAGCGCTTTGCGACCCGGCTGGCTCCCCTGATGGCGGCCTGAGCCTCCAACGATGCCGGAATTTTGCAGCCTTGTTCCGTTTCGGCGGTCACGCGAAGATAGGCGAGCTGCGGATCCGTTCGGGTCCTGGCCTCGGGCGTAGCCGTGCGCCCTCCCCGGGCGCGGCGGCGGGAAGGGAGCGACCCATGAAGGATGGCACCTTCGTCTTCGACGGCCACACTGGGTTTTGGGATGCGAGTGCGGAGAATACGAAGAATCGGTTTGGGGATGCGTTTATCGAGACGTTCTATGCGTTTCATCAGGGGTTCAACCCGCCCGATCCCCGCTGGACGATGGACTATGA
>DATENJ010000795.1:0-7707 GCA_035275125.1 Actinomycetes bacterium
CGCGATCCACCGATCCCTCGAAGGGTCCGGGGGTCCCATGGCGGTCGCCCCCGAGGGGCCGGACCCGTTCTCGCTCGCCGATCCGAGGACCGTGGAGGGGATCCTGGACGCCGCCGGGTTCGCCGGCGTCGCCTTCACCGACGTGCATGAGCCCGTCTACTACGGCCCGGACGTCGCCGCCGCGCTCGACTGGGTCCGCGGCTTCACGAGCACGAACGACCTGCTGAAGCGGCTGGGTCCCGTCGCCGCGGAGGGCGCGCTCGAGCGGCTGCGCGAGACACTCGCCGCGAACGCCAGCGGAGACGGGATCTGGTTCGACTCGCGGGCCTGGATCGTGACCGCTCGCCGCCGCTGAGCGGTCCGCCGGACGGACCGGGGGCTATGCTGGCGGCGGCGTGAGCGGATACACCAGGCAGGAGGTCGCCCGGCGGGCCGGGGTCGACCCCGACTACCTCGAACGGCTGGTGGAGCTCGGGATCGTGATCCCGGAGGCGGGCGACTCGTTCTCGCCGGGTGACGTGCTCAGGGCGCGGTGGATGCGGAGCCTTGAGCGGGCCGGCGTCCCGCTCAAGGGGATCGCCGCCGCGATCCGGGACGGCGCGCTGTCGTTCTCCTTCATGGACGTGTCCGCATTCGATCGGTTCGCCGGGCTCAGCACCACCACCTTCCAGGAGCTGAGCGCGCAGACGGGCATCCCCCTCGAGCTGCTGATGGTGGTCCGTGAGGCCGTCGGCTTCGCCGAGCCACGGCCGGAGGACCCCGTCCACGACAACGAGCTGTCGGTCGTGCCGCTGATCAAGCTGCAGCTGTCGGAGGGGTTCCGGCCCGTGGTCATCGAGCGGTGGCTCCGGGTCTACGGCGACAGCCTGCGCCGGATCGCCGAGACCGAGACGGGCTGGTGGCGCAGCGAGGTCGTGGCGCCGCTGCTGGAGTCGGGTACGGCGGAGGTCGAGATGCTCGAGGTCCAGGGCGACCTCGGGGCGCGGATGGCTCCCTTCACCGAGCAGGCCCTGCTGGCCATCTACCGCGGGCAGCAGGAACACAGCTGGAGCCAGGGCGCCGTCGAGCTCGTCGAGAGCGCGCTCGAGCAGGCGGGCCTCTACAGCCGCCTCGACCGGCCCCCGGCGATGTGCTTCCTCGACATCACCGGGTACACGCGACTGACCGAGGAGCGGGGCGACGAGGCGGCTGCCGAGCTTGCGGCGCGGCTGGCCAACCTGGTCCGGCGGTCCTCGGTGGAGCACGGGGGGACGCCGGTGAAGTGGCTCGGCGACGGCGTGATGTTCTACTTCCCGGAGCCGGCGGCCGCCGTGCTGGCCGCCGTTGAGATGGTCGAGGTGGTCGAGCGCCGGGGCCTGCCACCGGCGCACGTCGGGATCCACGCGGGTCCGGTCATCTTCCAGGAGGGCGACTATTTCGGCCGGACCGTGAACCTGGCGTCCAGGATCGCCGAGTACGCCAAGCCCGGCGAGGTGCTGGTCAGCCAGGAGGTCGTCGACGCGGCCGACGGAGGGCCGGTGACGTTCACCGACACCGGGCCGGTCGAGCTGAAGGGCGTGCCCGGCCCGCTCCACCTCTACAGCGCCCGCCGCCAGGCTTAGCCCGGGAGCCACCAGACGTGGCCTCGGAGGGCGAGGTAGCCCAGGCCGGCGGCCGCGTCGATCAGGAAGTGGGCGATCACCAGCGGGGTGGTGCGGCCGCGGAGCTGGTAGAGGCGGCCGAAGAACAGGCCGAGGGCGAGGTTGCCGAAGAAGCCGCCGAAGCCCTGGTAGAGGTGGTAGGCGCCGCGGAGCAGGGCGCTGGTCCAGAGGGCCTTGGTGGGGGACCAGCCGAGCTGGTCGAGGCGGCGCAGCAGGTAGCCGCAGACGATCACCTCTTCGAGCAGGCCGCTGCGGGCGGCGGCCAGGAGCAGGACCGGGACCGTCCACCAGTGGCCGGTGGGGGGGATCGGGACCACGGTGCGGTTGACGCCGAGGCCGACGGCCAGGATGTAGACGCCGATGCCGACCCCGCCGACAAGGGCGGCCAGGCCGACCCCCCAGCGCAGGTCGCTCCAGGGGCGGGTGGTGTCGAGGCCGATGCTGGCCGCCGACTCGCCGGAGCGGCTGAGGAAGTGGAGGACGAGGGCGACCGGCACGATCGAGGTGGCCAGGTTGAGCAGCTGGTAGATGAGCCCGACGTCGGCGAACAGGGGCGCCTCGACCCCGCGGATGGGCGCCGAGAGGATGTCGACGATGGCGTACAGCGCCGACGCGGCCAGCGAAAGGGCCAGGACCAGCAGCACCTCGTCGCGCAGCACCCGCCTCCCCGGCCGGGCGGCCTCGTTCGCGGCCTCAGGATGCCCCTCGGATGTGTCCACGGCACCACGGTAACGGCATCGGCTACGCTTGACTTTATGAATCGGGATTTCATGAGGGCGCTGCGCGAGCGCGTCCTCGTCTTCGATGGCGCCATGGGAACGATGCTGCAGAACGCCGGGTTGTCGCTGGACGACTACCAGGGCCTCGAGGGGTGCAGCGAGATCCTGTGTGTGTCCCGGCCGGACGTGGTCAGGGACATCCATGCGGCGTACTTCGAGGCCGGGGCGGACGCGGTGGAGACCAACTCGTTCGGGTCGTCGGCGATCGTGCTGGCCGAGTACGACATCGCCGACCAGGTGGTGCCGCTGAACCGGCTGGCCGCCGAGCTGGCCCGGGAGGTGGCCGACGACTTCCAGGCCGACGGGCGGCCGCGCTGGGTGGCCGGGTCGATCGGGCCAGGGACCAAGCTGCCGACGCTCGGCCACACCACCTACGACGTGCTCACCGCGACCTACGCCGACCAGGCCTACGGGCTGCTGGACGGCGGGGCCGACCTCCTGCTGATCGAGACCTGCCAGGACCTGCTCCAGGTCAAGTCGGCCGTTGCCGGGGCGTACGCCGGGATGGCACGGGCCGCGCGCCGGGTCCCGGTGATCACCCAGGTGACGGTGGAGACGACCGGGCAGATGCTGCTCGGGTCCGACATCGCCGCCGCCCTGACCGCGATCGAGCCCCTCGGGGTCGACGTGATCGGGATGAACTGCGCCACCGGGCCGGCCGAGATGGGCGAGCACCTGCGCTACCTGGCCCAGCACGCCCGCGTCCCGCTGTCGTGCCTGCCCAACGCCGGGCTGCCCGAGCTGCGCGACGGCAAGCCCTGGTACCCCCTCAGCCCGACCGAGCTGGCCGAGGCCCACACCCGGTTCGTGTCCGAGTTCGGGCTCAGCATTGTCGGCGGCTGCTGCGGCACCACCCCCGAGCACATCCGCCAGGTCACAGAGGCCCTCGCCGGCCGGGCCCCGGCCCCCCGCGAACCGCTGCACGAGCCCAGCCTGTCCAGCCTCTACCAGTCGGTCCCGCTCGACCAGGACACCACCTACCTGACCGTCGGGGAGCGCTGCAACGCCAACGGGTCGCGCAAGTTCCGCGACCTGATGCTCGAGGGCGACCTGGACGGCATGGTCGGGGTGGCCAAGGAGCAGATCCGCGAGGGCGCCCACGTCCTGGACGTGTGCGTCGACTATGTCGGCCGCGACGGCGTGCCCGACATGGACGTGCTGGCGGCCCGCCTGGCCCAGCAGTCGACCGTGCCCGTCATGCTCGACTCGACCCAGGCCGACGTGCTCGAGGCCGGGCTCAAGCGCCTCGGCGGCCGGGCCATCATCAACTCGATCAACCTCGAGGACGGCGAGGCCCGCATGGACGCCGTCTGCCCGATGGCCAGGCAGTACGGGGCCGCCCTCGTCGCCCTGCTGATCGACGAGGAGGGCCAGGCCCGCGACATCGACTGGAAGCTGCGCATCGCCCACCGCATCCACGACCTGGCGGTCGACAAGCACGGCCTGGCCGCCGAGGACCTCGTCTTCGACGCCCTCACCTTCCCGCTCGGGTCGGGCCAGGAGGACCTGCGGGGCGACGCCGTTGCCACCCTCGAGGCGATCCGGCGGATCAAGGCCGAGCTGCCCGGGGTCCGGACGATCCTCGGCGTCTCCAACGTCTCCTTCGGCCTGGCCCCGGCCGCCCGCCAGGTGCTCAACTCGGTGTTCCTGCACGAGGCCCGCGAGGCCGGGCTGGACTCGGCGATCGTCGCCCCGGCCCGCATCCTGCCCATGCACCGCATCGACGACGAGCAGCGCCAGGTCGCCCTCGACCTGATCTACGACCGGCGCCGTGCCGGCTACGACCCGCTGCAGAAGTTCATGGCCCTGTTCGAGGGCAAGGAGGTCGCCAAGGCGGCCAGCGCCGAGGACCTGGCCGCCCTGCCGATCGACGAGCGCCTCCAGCGCCGCATCGTCGACGGGGTCCGCGACGGCCTCGAGGCCGACCTTGCCGAGGCCATGCAGGCCCGCAGCCCGCTGTCGATCATCAACGAGGTCCTGCTGGCCGGGATGAAGACGGTCGGCGAGCTGTTCGGCGCCGGCGAGATGCAGCTGCCGTTCGTGCTCCAGTCGGCCGAGGTGATGAAGGCCGCCGTCGCCGTGCTCGAGCCCCACATGGAAAAGGCCGACCAGGGCGGCAAGGGCCGGGTGGTGCTGGCCACCGTCAAGGGCGACGTCCACGACATCGGCAAGAACCTGGTCGACATCATCCTCACCAACAACGGCTACACGGTCCACAACATCGGCATCAAGCAGCCGATCGCCACCATCATCGAGAAGGCCCAGGAGGTCGGGGCTGACGCCATCGGCATGTCCGGGCTGCTGGTCAAGTCGACCATCGTGATGCGCGACAACCTGGAGGAGCTGAACGCCCGCGGCCTGGCCGCCTACCCGGTGCTGCTGGGCGGGGCGGCCCTCAACCGCACCTATGTCGAGGGCGACCTGCGCCAGATCTACAAGGGCCGGGTGTTCTACTGCCGCGACGCCTTCGCCGGGCTGCGGGTCATGGACCAGCTCCGGTCCGAGCGCGAGCAGGGCGTCGAGCCCGAGAAGGAGCCGGTGCGGGCCCCCCGGGTGGCGCCGGTGCGGCCGCGCGGCCCGGCCCCGGCCCCGCCGGAGGTGTCGGAGCTGGCCCGCTCGGACGTGGCCACCGACGTGCCCGTGCCCACCGCGCCGTTCCTCGGCGAGGCCAGGGTGGTCAAGGGCATCCCGGTGCGCGACCTGGTGCCGTACCTGAACGAGTCGGCCCTGTTCCGGGGCCAGTGGCAGCTGCGCCCGGTGGGTGGCAAGGAAGCCTGGCGCCACACCCTGGAGACCGAGGCCCGACCGCGGCTGCGGGCCCTGCTGGACGAGGCCATCGCCGGCCAGATCCTGCGCCCGGCCGTCGTCTACGGCTACTTCCCCTGCAACGGCGACGGCAACGACCTGGTCGTCTGGGACGACGACGGCCGCGAGCGGGTCCGCTTCACCTTCCCCCGCCAGCGCCGCGACCGGCGGCTGTGCATCGCCGACTTCTTCCGGCCGGTCGAGAGCGGCGAGCCCGACGTGATCGGCATGCACGTCGTCACCATGGGCCTTGCCGCCTCCGAGGCCACGGCCAGGCTGTTCGCCGACAACCGCTACCGCGAGTACCTGGAGCTGCACGGCGTCACGGTCGAGATGGCCGAGGCCCTGGCCGAGTACTGGCACCAGCGGGTCCGGGAGGAGCTGGGCATCGCCGGCGACGACGCCGCCGACATGGAGGACCTGTTCGACCAGGGCTACCGGGGCTCGCGCTACTCCTTCGGCTACCCTGCCTGCCCCGACCTCGAGGAGCAGACCAAGCTGTTCGAGCTCCTCAAGCCGGAACGGATCGGCGTCGAGCTCTCCGAGGAGTTCCAGCTCCACCCCGAGCAGTCCACGTCCGCCATCATCGTGCATCATCCGGAGGCCAAGTACTTCAACGCGAGGTGACCCGTGGCCGCAGGGGGCGAGCAGCTGTTCGTTTCGCGGTTGGCGCGGCTCCCAGTGCTGGCGCCAACCGGGGAGACGATCGGGCGGATCGCCGACGTGGTCATCGCCAGGCGCGAGTCGGGGGCGCCGCCGCCGGTGCTTGGGTTCACGGTGATGGTGCAGCGGCGGGCGATCTTCCTCGGGGTCGGCAGGGTCCGGGAGCTCGACGAGAGCGGGGCGACCCTGACCACGGGCACGGTCAACCTCCGCCCCTTCCAGCAGCGCGAGGGGGAGACCCTGGTCATCGGCGAGCTGCTGGACGCCCGGGTGGTGCACCGGGACACGGGCAAGCAGCTGCGGCTGAACGACGTGGCCGTCGGCCGGGTGCGGGAGGAGTGGGTGGTGACCGCGCTGGACGTGCTGGAGCCGGGCGGGGGGCTGCGGCCGTGGCGGCGGGCCAAGCACCTGCGGCTGCCCTGGGAGCAGGTGGCCGGGCTGGAGCCGGCCGAGTCGGCCGAGCGGCGGGTGGCCGCCCTGGCCAACCTGCGCCCGGCCGACCTGGCCGCCGCCCTCCAGGCCCTGCCCGTCCAGGCCAGGCAGGAGGTGGTGGCCGGCCTGGACGACGACCGGCTGGCCGAGGCCATGGAGGAGCTGCCCGAGGAGCTCCAGGCGGTGCTGCTGGCCGGGCTGGGCGACGAGCGGGCGGCCGACGTGCTCGAGGCCATGGACCCCGACGACGCCGCCGACCTGCTGGGCGAGCTGCCGGAGGTCGACCGGGCGCGGCTGCTGGCCCTGATGGTCCCCGACGAGGCCGAGCCGGTGCGGCGGCTGCTGCTGTACGACGAGGAGACCGCCGGCGGGCTGATGACCACCGAGCCGGTGATCATGCGGGCCGCCGACACCGTGGCCGAGGCCCTTGCCCGGGTCCGCGACCCCGACCTGCCGCCGGCCCTCGCGGCCCAGGTGTTCGTGGTCAGGGCCCCGACCCAGACCCCGACCGGCCGCTACCTGGGCGTCGTCTACCTCCAGCGGCTGCTCAGGGAGCCGCCCGGCGAGGAGCTGGGGGCCTGCATCGACACCGACCTCGACTCCATCGGCCCCCTGGAGCCGACCCGCCGGGTGGCCGAGTACCTGGCCACCTACGACCTGCTGGCCGCGCCGGTGTGCGACGCCCAGGGCCGGCTGCTGGGGGCGGTGTCGATCGACGACGTGCTCGACCACCTCCTGCCCGAGGCGTGGCGGCGCAACGCCGGGGTGGCCAGGTGAGGGTCCGGCCGGCCCGGGGACGCCGCGCCTGGTCGCTGGGGGCGCCGCGCCAGCCGGCCCGGCTCCAGTTCCAGCCCCACTACGACCCGGAGGCGTTCGGCCGCTTCTCCGAGGCCATCGCCCGGTTCCTCGGCACCGGCCGCTACCTGGTGTTCCAGACGGCGGTGGTGACCCTCTGGGTCGGCTGGAACGTGCTGTTCCGCGACCACGAGGCCGGCTTCGACCCGTACCCGTTCATCCTGCTCACCCTGGCCCTGTCGCTCCAGGCGTCGTACGCCGCCCCGCTGATCCTGCTCGCCCAGAACCGCCAGGCCGAACGGGACCGCGTCGAGACCGAGCGCGACCGGCGGGCCGGCTCCCGCACCCAGGCCGACACCGAGTACCTGGCCAGGGAGCTGGCCGCGATCCGACTGGCCCTCGGGGAGATGCCGACCCGCGACTACCTGGACGACGAGCTGGAGCGCCTTCAGGCAGAGCTGGAGCGGCTCCGCAAGCAGGTCAGACGCCAGGAGTGACGTCCGACACCGGCCGGCCGCCGATGGCGACGGTCCGCCGCAGCAGGTCGCGGGCCCCGACCAGCCGCCCGGCGGCCGGGCCGAGGCCCTCGGCCG
>DATENJ010000796.1:0-2764 GCA_035275125.1 Actinomycetes bacterium
GGACGGGGCGGGGGCCGGGCAGGTAGGGCGCCAGGCGCTCGGTCACGGCCACCGGGCCGGCTCCGGGGCCGCCGCCCCCGTGGGGCACGGCGAACGTCTTGTGCAGGTTGAGGTGCACGATGTCGAAGCCCATCGCCCCCGGCATGGTCACGCCCAGGATGGCGTTGAAGTTGGCCCCGTCGTAGTAGAGCTGGCCGCCGACTCCGTGGACGAGCTCGGCCACCCGGGCGATGTTGCGCTCGAACAGGCCGAGGGTGTTGGGGTTGGTGATCATGAAGGCGGCCACGTCGGTGTCCAGCACCTTCTCCAGCGCGGCCAGGTCGACCAGGCCCTCGGGGCTGCTGGCCACGGTGGTGACCTCGAACCCGGCCAGGCGGACCGACGCCGGGTTGGTGCCGTGGGCGGCGTCGGGGATGACCACCCGCCGCCGCGGGTCGTTGCGCGCCTCGTGGTGGGCCCGGATGATCAGCAGCCCGGTGAGCTCGCCGTGGGCCCCGGCGGCCGGCTGGAAGGTGACCGCGGCCAGCCCGGTCAGCTCGCACAGGGCGTGCTCCAGGCGGGCCAGCAGCTCCAGCGCTCCCTGGACCTGCTCGGCCGGCTGGGCCGGGTGGAGCCGGGCGAACCCGGGCAGGGCGGCCGCCGACTCGGCCACCTTGGGGTTGTACTTCATGGTGCAGGACCCGAGCGGGTAGAACCCGAGGTCGACCGCGTAGTTGCGGTGGGCCAGCCGGGTGTAGTGCCGCACCAGGTCGCGCTCGGACACCTCGGGCAGCCGCACCGGCGCGGTCCGGCGGAACCCCGCCGGCAGGGCCTGGTCCAGGTCGACCTCGGGCAGCCCCCCGCCGTCGGGGAAGCTGGAGGCCCGCCGCCCTGGCGACGACCGTTCGAAGATGAGCCGCTCGGCCGCGCCGTCGAGTCCGCCGGCGGCCCACGGCACCGCCTCGAACGCAGGGGCTGTGGATAGCGGTTCGCCCCTCGTCCCGCCGGGGGCTGTGGACAGCGGTTCGCCCCTCGTCCCGCCAGGGGCTGTGGACACCGGTTCGCCCCCCGTCCCGCCGGGGGCTACCCTCCCGGTTGGGGGCCCGCCTTCGGCCGATTGGGGCTGAGGCGTGGCCTGAGACTGGGAACCGTTGCCGGTGGTGGCGTCGCTCACCGGGCCACCTCCTCGCCCTTGCGGGGCCGATCGCCGTCGCTGGCGCCGAGGTCGGCCAGGACCG
Organism: Actinomycetes bacterium; assembly: GCA_035275125.1. Taxonomy (GTDB): domain Bacteria; phylum Actinomycetota; class CALGFH01; order CALGFH01; family CALGFH01; genus CALGFH01. Next base: position 1,218 of record DATENJ010000796.1, read on the forward strand.
TGGCCATGGCGTCGGCCAGGCGGTCGATGTCCTCCTTGGTCCGGCGCTCGGTCACCGCGACCAGCAGGCCGTCCTCGAGGCCGGGGGCCAGGCCGGCCAGGGGCAGCCCGGCGAGCAGGCCGTGGTCGACCAGGCGCCGGCTGACCTCGGCCGGGTCGGCCGGCAGCCGGACCACCAGCTCCTTGACGAAGGGCTGGTCGCCGAAGGCCAGCCGCACCCCTGGGATCGCGGTCAGCCGGTCGGCGGTGTAGCGGGCCGCCCGCAGGCACAGCCGCCCCAGCTCCTCGAGGCCCTGGGGCCCCAGCCAGGTCAGGTAGACGGCGGCCGCGATCGCGTTCAGGGTCTGGTTGGTGCAGATGTTGCTGGTCGCCTTCTCCCGCCGGATGTGCTGCTCGCGGGCCTGGAGGGTGAGGACGAAGGCCCGCCGCCCGGCCGTGTCGAGGGTCTCGCCGACCAGCCGCCCGGGCAGCCGCCGCACGTCCTCGGCGCGGCAGGCCAGGAACCCGAACGCCGGGCCGCCGAAGTTGGGGTGGTTCCCGAGCCCCTGGCCCTCGCCGACCACGACGTCGGCCCCGAGCCGCCCCGGCGGCTCCAGCACCCCGGCGGTCAGCGGGTCGAAGGTGACCAGCATCCGCGCCCCGACCCCGTGGGCCAGCTCGGCCGCCGCGGTCACGTCCTCGACCACACCGAAGAAGTTGGGTTGGGCGAGCAGCAGGGCCGCCGTCTGGTCGCTGGCCTTGCTGCGGACCTCGTCGAGGTCGGTCTGGCCGTCGAGGGCGCCGACCTCGACCAGCTTGATGTCCAGGCCCTGGCTGTAGGTCTCCAGCAGCTCCCGGACCCGCGGAGCAACGGCCGCGCTCACCAGCAGCTCGCTGCGCCGGGTGGCGGCCACGGCCAGGGTCGCGGCCTCGGCCACCGCCGAGGCGCCGTCGTACAGCGAGGCGTTGGAGATCTCCAGGCCGGTCAGCTCGCTGATCAGCGTCTGGTACTCGAACAGGGCCTGGAGCACGCCCTGGCTCATCTCCGGCTGGTAGGGAGTGTAGGAGGTGGCGAACTCCCCCCGGCCGGCCAGGTACCAGACCGAGGCCGGCACGTAGTGGTCGTAGACCCCGGCCCCGAGGAAGCAGGTCAGCTCGTCCAGGTGCCGGTTGCGGGCGGCCAGCCGTCCCAGCTCGGCGGCCACCTCCTGCTCGGCGTGGGGCCGGGGCAGGTCGAGGTCGGCCGGGGCCCGCAGGTCGGAGGGGATCGGCTGGAACAGCTGGTCGACGTCGGCCAGGCCGAGGGCGGCCAGCATCCGGTCGACGTCCTCGCTGGTGTGGGGCTGGTAGCTCAACGCTCCTCCTGACGCGCCCCACCCCGGCGCCCCGGTGACTCCCCGGCGCCTCCCCCCGGTGGGGTCGACATAGAGACTTATCTACTTAGAGACTTGTCGAGATATTTACGTAGCTCTTCGCCCAGTAACCCAGCCAGGGCGCGGCGATTGAACCACCGCCCTCCGAACCCCCGCAACGCCCACCCGACGGTGGGGTCCCGGAGGGACCCGCTCA
>DATENJ010000797.1:0-8015 GCA_035275125.1 Actinomycetes bacterium
GGCCACCCACCCGGTCGCGCCCGGCCCAGGCGCAGGCGGGCCGGGCGGCGAGGCGATCGACGCCGGCTACGTCGCCGGGCTGCTGGCCCGCGACTGGGGCTTCCACCACACCGCCACCGCCAACCTGGCCGGCCTGCGGGACGGCCCGGCGACCAACGGCACCGGCGCGGTCGTCGCCGCCAGGATCGACGCCCTGCTGGCCGCGATCGGGGACGCGCCCAAGTCGGTCCGCTGGCGGGCCCGGGCCAGGGTGGGGGAGCGGATGCAGTGGTGGCAGGACGTCGACGACCGCGAGGCGGTGTACTGAGGTGGCCCCGCTGCGGCGCCGCCGTCCGAACGGCCGGGGGCGGGGCGCCGGCCCGGAGGAGACCACCATCTTCTTCGCCACCGACCTGCACGGGTCGGAGACCTGCTTCAGGAAGTTCGTCGCCGCGGCCGGCTTCTACGGCGCCGACCTGCTGGTCCTCGGCGGCGACCTCACCGGCAAGCTGGTCGTCCCCCTGGTCTCCCAGCCGGACGGGCGCTACGAGGCCTGGGTCCACGGCCGGCGGCGGCTGCTGGACTCCGACGGCGCGACCGAGCTGGAGCGCCAGGCCCGGGTGGCCGGCAGCTACACCAGGCGCATGACGGCCGAGGAGCACCAGCACCTTGAGGCCAGCCCGGAAGCGGTCGAGGCGCTGTTCGCCGAGCTGATGACCGACACCCTGCGCCGCTGGCTCCGGCACGCCAACGAGCGGCTGGCCGGCTCGGACGTCCGCATCCTCACCGCCCCCGGCAACGACGACCCGTGGCTGGTCGACGACGTGCTCCGCGAATACGGCGGCGAGCGGGTGGCGCTGGCCGAGGGCGAGATCGTCGAGGTCGCCCCCGGCCACGAGCTGCTCACCACCGGCTGGACCAACAAGACCCCGTGGAACACCCCGCGCGAGTACCCCGAGGAGGCCATCGCCCAGCGCCTGGACGAGCTGGCCGCCGGGCTCGCCAACCCGGCCGGGGCCCTGTTCAACGTGCACGTCCCGCCGTACGACTCACGCCTGGACACGGCCCCCCTGCTCGGCCAGGACCTCAAGGTGAAGACCTCCATGGGGGGCGAGGTCACCGCCCCGGTGGGCTCGACCGCCGTCCGCGACGCCATCGAGCGCCACCAGCCGCTGCTCAGCCTGCACGGCCACATCCACGAGTCGGGTGGGACAGCGCGGCTGGGCCGGACCCTGGCCGTCAACGCCGGGTCCGAGTACGGCGAGGGCGTGCTCCGCGGGGTGCTGGTGACCGTCGGCGGTGGCAAGGTCCTTCGCTACCAGGCGACCACGGGCTAGGCATGGGGCAAGTGAGGAGGTTCCGATGACGGAGATACAGGAGGCGCGGCGGCGGCTGGAGGCGGCCGGGGTGCGGTACGTGTTCGGGGCCTACACCGACCTGAACGGGGTCCCCAAGTCCAAGTGCGTGCCCCTGGCCCACTTCGAGGACATGGCCGCCGGGTCCGAGCTGTACACCGTCGGGGCCCTCGAGGGCATGGGCAAGCTCGGGCCCAACGAGGACGAGTGCGTCAGCATCCCCGACCTCGACAGCCTCACCGTGCTGCCCTGGGACACCCGCTACGCGCTGGCCGCGGCCGACCTGTTCTTCCACGGCCAGCCCTACAGCCACGACTCCCGCCGGGTCCTGCGCCGCCAGATGGACGCGGCCGCGGCCATGGGCTACCTGCCGAGGATGGGCGTCGAGCCCGAGGTGTACGTGCTGCGCCAGGTCGAGGGCCGCTGGCTCCCGTTCGTCGCCTCCGACCTCGACAACCAGCCGACCAGGGGCTACGACCTTGAGGCGACCATGCTGGCGGATGCGTTCCTCGGCCCCATGGTCGCCTACCTGGACGACCTCGGCTGGGACGTCTACTCCTTCGACCACGAGGGCGGCGACGGGCAGTACGAGTTCGACTTCGGCTACACCGACGCCCTGGCCATGGCCGACCGCATGGTGGTGTTCCGGCTGCTGGCCAAGCACGTCGCCCGCTCGCTGGGCTGCATCGCCACCTTCATGCCCAAGCCGTGGTCGGAGGCGTTCGGGTCGGGCGCCCACTACAACCTGAGCCTGGCCGACCCGGCCAGCGGGGCCAACCTGTTCCAGGCCGATGGCGGCGAGCCGGGCGCGGACGGCGTCGGCGAGCGGGCCGACCGCGGCTACAGCGAGCTCGCCTACCAGTTCACCGCCGGGGTGCTTGAGCACGCCGGGGCGATCACCGCCGTGGTCTGCCCGACGGTCAACTCCTACAAGCGGATGCTGCCCCGGGGCCTGATGAACGAGATCTCCTGGGCCCCGGTGTACCGGGCCTACGGGCACAACAACCGCACCCTGATGTGCCGCCTGCCGATGAACCGCCGCTGCCTGGAGCTGCGCATCGCCGACAGCGCCTGCAACTTCTACCTGGGGGCGGCCATCACCCTTGCCGCCGGCCTCGACGGGATCCAGCGCCGGCTCAAGGCCGGCGACCCGGTCAACGTCGACACCTACACCGTCGGCGACGAGGAGCTCAAGGCGTCCGGGGTCCGCCGGGTCCCGGTCACCCTCGGCGAGGCCGTCGACGAGTTCGAGGACGACCCACTGGCCAAGGAGGTGTTCGGGGCCGAGCTGCACGCCACCTACGCCCGCGTCCGCCGCGAGGAATGGCACGAGTACAACACCGTCGTCGGCGAGTGGGAGCGCGAGCGCTACCTGCACCTTTGGTGAGGGGAGGACGAGTGACCACCGACGCTGTCGAGGCCAACCAGGAGGCGTTCACCCGGCTCACGACCGCCGACCCGGTGCTGGTCGACGTCCGGCCGGCCGGCCAGGTGGTCCCGGGCATGACCGCCGAGACGATCCTCACCTCGGGCGCCCCCCTGCCCTGGGACGCCTACTACGGCGGGCAGCGCCGGGCCGTGCTCCACGCCGCCGTCTACGAGGAGCTGGCCAGCGACACCGAGGAGGCCGAGGCGGCCATCCGGGCCGGCCGCATCCGGCTGGCCGCCTGCCACGACCACGGCTGTGTCGGGTCGGTGGCCGGCATCTACACCGCCTCCATGCCGGTGCTGGTGGTGGAGAGCGCCCGCTACGGCAACCGCGGCTTCTGCAACCTCTACGAGGGCGAGTCCCGCAAGCGCCTCAACTACGGCGTCTACGACGAGGACGTCCGGCGCGGCCTCGACTACCTGGCCGGGTCGCTGGGGCCGCTGCTGAGCGCGGCCCTGCGCCGCTCCGGCGGCATCCCGCTGGTCCCGCTGATCCGGCGGGCCCTGCACATGGGCGACGAGCTCCACAGCCGCAACACCGCCGCCACCCTGCTGCTCACCCGCGAGCTGTTCGGCCCGCTGCTGGAGCTGGCCGGCGACGGCTGGGACGACGAGATCGGCGACGCCCTGGCCTTTCTGCGGGGGGCCGACTACTTCTTCCTGCGCTGCTCCATGGCCGCGGCCAAGGTGCTGGCCGACGCCGCCGGCGGGGTCGCCGGCTCCAGTCTGGTCACGGCCATGACGATCAGCTGCCGGGAGTACGCCATCCGGGTCAGCGGGCTCGGCCAGCGCTGGTTCCGGGGGCCGCTGCCGACCGTCGAGGCCAAGCTGTTCGAGGGCTTCACCGCCGACGACATCCAGTGGATCGGGGGCGAGAGCCACATCACCGAGACGGTCGGCCTCGGCGGCTTCGCCCAGGCGGCCGCGTTCGGCCTCCAGGCCTACCAGGGCGGCGGGCCCGAGGCGATGATCGCCAACAACCTGGCCATGTACGACATCACCCACGGCGAGCACCCCGAGTTCAAGATCCCCTACCTGGGCTTCCGCGGCACCCCGGCCGGGATCGACGTCCACAAGGTGGTCGCCACCGGGGTCGTGCCGGTGATCGACGGCGGCCTTGCCGGCAAGGACGGCGGCCAGATCGGGGCCGGCATCCTCAAGGCCCCGCTGGAGTGCTTCCTTGACGCCGCGGCGGCCCTGCGGGACGGCGGCTGATGCGGCGGTTCCCCCGGACCGCGACCACCCTGTTCTTCGACCCCGAGGCCGAGCCGGTCGCCGAGGTCGCCGACGGCGAGCGGGTGGTGGTCGAGACCGCCGACTCCCTGTGCGGGCTGGCCAAGTCGCGCCTGGGCGAAGCCGGGATGGCCCCCGGGCTGCACATCGACGAGGTGCTGGAGCGGCTCGGCGGCGCCTGCCCGGTGACCGGGCCGTTCCACCTGGCCGGGGCCCGGGCAGGCGGCGTGGTCGAGATCGAGCTACACCGGGTCGACCCCGTGCCGGCCGACGGCGAGGCCTGGACGGGCACCTTCGGCGGCTTCGGAGCCCTCCAGCACGAGGGCTACACCCTCCAGCCGCCGCTCGAGCCGGAGCTGCGCCGCGTCCCCTACCGCGACGGCGTTGCCGCCCTCCCGGTCACGGGCGGCCGCTCGGTGGCGCTGCCCCTGCGGCCGTTCCTCGGCACGGTCGGGGTGGCCCCCCGGCGGGAGCGGCGCCTGTCGTTCTCCCAGTCGCCCGAGTACCTGGGCGACGTCGACCAGCCGGCCCTCGGCGCCGGAGCAACCCTGCGCCTGCCCGTGCAGGTGGACGGCGCCCTCGTCGCCTTCGGCGACGCCCACGGCGCCCAGGGCGACGGCGAGATCACCGGCGTGGCCGTCGAGATCGAGGCCGAGGTCGAGCTCACCATGCGGGCCCGCGACCGCGAAGAGGTAGGGTTCGTGGCCCTGCCCCAGCTCGACACGGCCGAGGCGATCGGGTCGCTGGCCGGCCTCCAGGGGGCCGACCTGAGCTGCTGCGCCAGGGCCGCCTACACCGACCTGGTCGAGCGGCTCCACCGCGGCCACGGGCTCTCGCGGGCCGACGCCTACCAGCTGCTCGGCCAGGCCGGGCGGCTGCGGGTCGGCAACATGATCGACCCTTTCTACTCAGTCCTGGCGACCATCGAGCGCCGCTACCTGGACCCGGCGTAGGGCGGTACGGCAAACGCACGTTGCTGCAGGTTGGACGCTCGGGCAGCGTTGCCCTGGACGTCCGTCCTCCAGGGAGAACCTCAATGCGCAAGCGAGTCCTGCTGCTGACCGTGCTGGTCCTGTCGCTGGCCGTCGCCTCGGCCGGGCTGGCCGCGCCCGCCGGCGCCGGCCCGAACGACCCGACGGTGCTGTTCGGGGCCCGGCCCGAGCCGGGCACCCAGCAGGGCACGACCAGCCTCGAGGGCAAGATCGGCCGCCGCCTGGCCACCGTGCGGGTCTACTACAACTGGGACTCGCCGTTCCCCGACACCGACGTCAACTGGTTCAACGCCAACGGCTACACGATGCTGCTGTCGGTCAAGTCGGAGCGGCGCAACCACACCTTCGTGCAGTGGCGCGACATCGCCAGCGCCCAGCCCGGCTCGACCATCTACAACGACATCGTCCGCTGGGCCGGCCGGGTCAAGGCGCTCGGCAACCGCGTCTACTTCACCTTCAACCACGAGCCCGAGACGAGCCTCAACTCGAGCGGCAGCGGGGCCGACTTCATCGCCGCCTGGCGCAAGGTGGTCACCGTCTTCCGCGCCCAGGGGGTCACCAACGCCGACTACCTCTGGATCATGACCGCCTACAGCTTCAAGGCCAAGGACCGGCGCCGGGCCGTGGACTGGTACCCGGGCGAGGCCTATCTCGACTACATCGGGGCCGACGCCTACAACTGGTACAACTGCCGGCCCGGCACCAGCAACCCCTGGAACTCGCTCGAGCAGCTGGTCAACCCGATGCGGCTGTTCGCCCAGGGCAAGGCCATCAAGGGCATCCTGATCCCGGAGTGGGCCTCGACCGAGGACCCGGCCCAGCCGAACCGCAAGGCCCAGTGGATCAGCGACGCCCGCGCCCTGTTCAAGAAGGCCGGCTGGGAGGGGTTCAAGGGGGTCCTGTACTACAACAAGTCCTCCAAGTTCCCGAACTGCCGCTGGTTCGTCGACTCCAGCCAGGCATCGCTGACCGCCTTCTCGGGCATGGCCAACGACGTCTACTACACCAGGGACGAGCTCTGAGCCTGGTCTAGCGCCCGGGCCCGGGGCGTGGTTACCTCTCGGTAACTACTCCGCCAGGAGGTCCGGGATGGGGGTGCTCGCGAGCCGGCTCGACCCGTCCTCGGACGCCTACGGGGCCAACCGGGCGGCCAACCTCGAGCTGCTGGCCGAGCTGGACCGGCTGCTGGCCCAGGCCAGGGCGGGCGGCGGGCAGCGGTACGTCGACCGCCACCGGGCCAGAGGCAAGCTGCTGGCCCGGGAGCGGGTCGAGCTGCTGCTCGACCGGGACGGCCCGTTCCTCGAGCTGTCACCCCTGGCCGCCTGGGGGACCGACTTCCCCGTCGGGGCGAGCGGTGTCACCGGTGTCGGGCCGGTCGCCGGGGTCGAGTGCGTGGTCACGGCCAGCGACCCGACCGTGCGCGGCGGGGCCACCAACCCGCCCGGGCTCCGCAAGACCCTGCGGGCAATGGAGATCGCCGAGCGCAACCGGCTGCCCCTGGTGCAGCTGATTGAGTCCAGCGGGGCCGACCTGCCGACCCAGTCGCAGATCTTCATCCCCGGCGGGGCCGTCTTCCGCAACCTGACCCGCCTTTCCCGGGCCGGCATCCCCACCCTCGCCCTGGTCTTCGGCAGCTCGACCGCCGGCGGGGCCTACGTCCCGGGGCTGTCCGACCACACCATCATGGTCAGGGAGCGGGCCAAGGTGTTCCTCGGCGGGCCGCCGCTGGTCAAGATGGCCACCGGCGAGCAGGCCAGCGACGAGGAGCTGGGCGGGGCCGAGATGCACGCCCGCACCTCCGGCCTGGCCGACCAGCTCGCCGCCGACGAGCCCGACTGCCTCCGGCTCGGCCGCGAGGTCGTCGCCAACCTGGGCTGGCGCAAGCTCGGCCCCGGTCCCACCCGGCCGCCCGACGAGCCCGTGCACGACCCCGAGGAGCTGCTCGGCCTGGCCCCGGTCGATCTCAAGGTCCCCGCCGACGTGCGCGAGATCCTGGCCAGGGTGGTCGATGGCTCGCGGTTCTCGGAATGGAAGCCGCTGTACGGCACCAGCCTGTGCTGCGGCTGGGCGTCGGTCCACGGCTACCCGGTCGGGGTCCTGGCCAACGCCGGCGGGGTGCTGTTCTCCGAGGAGTCAAACAAGGCGGCCCACTTCATCCAGCTCGCCAACCAGTCCTCGACACCCCTGCTGTTCCTCCAGAACACCACCGGCTACATGGTCGGCAAGGCCTACGAGCAGCGGGGGATCATCAAGGACGGGGCCAAGATGATCAACGCCGTGGCCAACTCGGCCGTGCCGCACCTGACCCTGATCCTCGGCGCCTCCTACGGCGCCGGCGGCTACGGCATGGCCGGGCGGGCCTACGACCCCCGGTTCCTGTTCACCTGGCCGGCCTCCAAGTCCGCCGTGATGGGCCCCGAGCAGCTCGCCGGGGTCATGTCGATCCTCAACCGGGCGTCGGCCGAACGGGCCGGGCGGCCGTTCGACGACGAGGCCGACCGCTCCATGCGCGACGCCGTCCGCGACCACGTGGAGGCCGAGTCCCTGGCCCTGTTCAACACCGGCCAGCTGTACGACGACGGCATCATCGACCCCCGCGACACCCGCACCGTCCTCGGCATCGCCCTTTCCGCCTGCCATTCGGGGGAGGTGAAGGGCACGGACGGCTTCGGCGTGTTCCGGATGTGATCACCAAGCTGCTGGTCGCCAACCGGGGCGAGATCGCCACCCGGGTCCTACGAGCCGCCCGGTCCATGGGCATCGCCACCGTCGCGGTGTTCTCCGACCCCGACCGCGAGGCCCCGTTCGTGGCCGAGGCCGACGAGTCCGTCCCCCTCGGCGACTCCGGCGCCTACCTGCGGGCCGACGCCATCCTGGACGCGGCCCGGCGGACCGGGGCCGACGCCGTCCACCCCGGCTACGGGTTCCTGTCCGAGCGGGCCTCGTTCGCCGAGGCGGTGCTGGCCGCCGGCCTGCGATGGGTCGGCCCGCCGCCAAAGGTCCTGGCCGCCCTCGGCGACAAGCTCGA
>DATENJ010000798.1:0-4513 GCA_035275125.1 Actinomycetes bacterium
GGGCGCGTCGGTCGTCTCGGCCTTCGCGGGCTTGTCGGCCTTGCTCGGGGCGGCCGCGGCCCGGGCGGCCGCCGCCTCCTCGACGGTCGGGAGGTCGAACAGCTCGCTCAGCAGCGGGCTGGTCGAGTACACCTCGTGGACGGGCTCGTCGGTCAGCTCGAGACGGCGCCGGATCAGGTCGGCCGTGTCCAGCTCGTTCCAGGCCACGAAGGTGACCGCGACGCCGGCGGCCCCGGCCCGGCCGGTCCGGCCGATCCGGTGGACGTAGGCGCGGTCGTCCTCGGGGGTGTCGTAGTTGATCACGTGCGAAAGGCCGGCGATGTCGAGGCCCCGCGAGGCCACGTCGGTGCAGACCAGCACGTCCAGCTTGCCCTTGCGGAACGAGCGCATGACCTTCTCACGGGCGACCTGGGGCATGTCGCCGTGCAGGGCCCCGGCCCGGTAGCCCTCGTCGACCAGGCCCTTGATGGTGCGGTCGACCCCGCGCTTGGTGCGCCGGAACACGGCCACCCGGTCGCGGTCGGGGGCGTCAAGGATGCGGCAGAGCACCTGGAAGCGGTTGAGGGGGTGGACCTGGAAGAACATCTGCCGGGTGGCGGGCACGGTGGCCTGCTCGCCCTCGGGCTCGGCGTGGATGAAGGTCGGCCGCTTGGCGTAGCGCCGGGCCAGCCCGACCACCGCCTTGGGCATGGTGGCCGAGAACAGCATCGTCTGGCGGTGCTCGGGCGTGGCCGCGATGATCGTCTCCACGTCGGGCAGGAACCCGAGGTCGAGCATCTCGTCGGCCTCGTCGATGACCAGGATGCGAAGCTTGTCGAGCTTGAGGTAGCCCTGGCGCATGTGGTCCAGCACACGACCGGGGGTGCCGACCACGACCTGGGCGCCCTCGTTGAGGGCGACGATCTGGGGGCCGAGCGGCCGCCCGCCGACGATCGCGACGGCACGCACGCCGGCGTCACGGCCGGTGGTGTCGATGTCGCCGGCGACCTGGAGGCAGAGCTCCCGGGTGGGCACGACGACCAGCGCCTGGACCTCGGGCAGCTCGGGCTCGACCTCCTGCACGATCGGGATGCCGAAGGCGAGGGTCTTGCCGGTGCCGGTGCGGGCCTGGCCGATGAGGTCGACCCCGGCCAGCGCGAGCGGCAGGCAGAGCGTCTGGATGGGGAAGGGGTGCTCGATCCCGACCCGGGCCAGCGAGGTCAACGTGGTCGGGGTGGCGCCGAGGTCGGCGAAGCTGTGCTGCTCGGTGGGTGGGGGAGCGACGGTACTTGACGTTGGACTCAAACAACCTCCTGGTTGCACTGTTGCGTAGGCTCAACCATACATGGTAGCGGGTCCGCGATCCGGCTTCAGCGGTAGCGGGGGACCTGCGGGTCGACCTGCTCGCTCCAGGCGTCGATCCCGCCGGCCAGGCTGCGGACCCGGGACCAGCCGCTGGCCTTGAGCCAGACCGCCGCCTGGGCGCTGCGGGCCCCGACGTGGCAGTAGACGACCACGTCGCGGTCCCTCGGGATCTCCTCGGGGGCCCGCTCGACGAACCGGTCCAGGCCGATGTGCAGCGACGGCTGGATGACCGCGACCGCCCGCTCGGGCTCGGTGCGCACGTCCACCAGCAGCGGCGGGTCGTCGGTGGCCATGGCCGCGGCCAGTGCCGGCCCGTCGACCTCCTCCAGCAGCGGATGGCTCTGTCGCACCCCGGCGGTTCCTCTCTCGGCGGTCGTCGGCCTGAGGCGTTCATGCTACCGCCTGCGGTACGCTTCGCGGCGATCCAGCGCACAGGAGGTCGCACCCCGATGGCCAGCCCGGCCGAGGTCTTCGAGGCGTTCCGCCAGGCCCACGCCACGGCCGACGCCGACGCCGCCGCGGCGCTGTACGCGCCCGACGCCGTGTACTACGAGCCGGACAACGTCCCCCACCGCGGCCGGGACGAGATCCGCACCTACCTGGCATCGGTGTACGCGGTCAGGGGGCCGGTCGAGCTGAGCGTCAAGCGCCAGGTCGGGGCCGACCAGACGGTCCTGGCCGAGTGGACCAGCGCCTACACCGACGGCGGCCGCCGCTCGGTGGGCGTCCCCGGCGTCTCGGTGGTCGAGGTCGGCCGCGACGGGATCGTCTACCACCGCGACTTCGGCTAGGGGCGATCGAGAGGAGAGGTGCTGCGGATGGCACGCCGGTGGATCCCCCTGGTGGTGGGGCTGCTGCTGGTGGGCGTCCTGGCGACGCCCGTGCGGGCGGTCGGCGCGTTCGGCCCGCCGGTCACCATCGACGACCCGACCTGCGTGTTCGACGACTTCAACGTCGACCAGGCCCAGGACGCCTCCGGGGGGACCCACGGCTTCAGCGACCTCTGGGGGAGCGGCTGCAACGAGTCCTTCGCCATCCGCTACTTCCAGGGTTCGGGGACGAGCTGGGCGGTGGAGACGACGCCGTTCCGCGGGTTCGTGGTCGCGGTCGCCTGGGACGTCACCGGCACCTACGTGCTCTACATCGACCCGGCCCTGCGGCTGCGCATCTCCAAGCGCCAGACCAACGGGACCTACATCCAGGGCCGGCTGCTGTCGACCACCATGGGGCCCGACGGCTCCCTCTCCCAGGGCGACGTGGTCGCGACCGGCGGCAGGTGGTGGGCGACCTGGCGCGAGCACGTCGGACCGGGCGGCGGCCCCGGCGACGAGTTCGACCAGACCGAGCTGTTCCAGGCCTACACCATCGGCGGGACCTTCTCGCCGAGGGAGCGGGTCACCTCCAACCCGGCCTGGGACAGTGCGCCCTCCCTCGCCCTCACCCCGGCCACCACCTTCCCGGTCAGGCTGGTCTGGGCCAGGGGCGGCTCGGACTTCGAGGCCGCCGACTCCGACCTGCGGCGGGCCCTCGGCGACCAGGACGGCACCTGGATCTCGGCCAGCCTGGCCACCGCCGGGTCCCTGAACTTCTGGCCCGACGTGCAGATGGCCGGGACGACCACCTACGTCACCTGGAACCGGGACGGCCGCACGGTGCAGGCCAACAACGCCAGCGGGACGTTCCTGAGCCACACCTTCGTGACCTCGGCGGCGCAGAACCACCGGCCGCGGATCGCCGTCGCCGCCGGCCAGGTCGTGGTCGGCTGGACCACCCAGGCACCGTTCAGGGCGTTCGTGGCCGAGCGAGCCGGGACCACCTGGACCGGGAGGGTGGCGTCGCCCGCCGGCGTGACCCGGCTGCAGCTCCTGACCGGGGTGTCGGCCCGCGGCGGGACCGCCGGCGCCTCGATCGTCAGCCTCGGCTCACGGCTGTACGCGGTCACCGAGAGCTGATCTCGGCCCGGCCGGGCTCAGGCGGAGCTGAAGCCGACCCGCTTGTCGGGGTGCTCCTCGCCGAGCTCGATGTAGGCCAGCTTCTCGGTGGGCACGCCCACCCGGCGGCCCCTGGTGTCGGCCAGCCAGAGCACCTTGGACTTGCCGCCAACCGCTTCCTCGACCAGCTTGGCCACGTCGTCGGGCGACTGGTCGGTCTCGACCACCAGCTCCTTGGGGCTGTAGGTGACCCCGAGCTTGACCTCCATATGCTCCTCGTCCTCCTGGTCGGGTGGCCTGCGGCGGGAAATGCGAGCCGAGCGTAGCACCAGGTCGCTCAAGGGAGGCCCGGGCCGTACCGAATCTCGAACCAGAGAGACAGCCACCCACCGCGAGGAAGCGAGGCCCCATCCGTGCTGCTCACCGGCCCGTTCGGCGGCCTCACCGACGACGTCCGCGAGTTCCTGAGCTGCCTGGCCGACGAGGGCCTGCCCCTCACCGGCTGGGGCGACCTCGACCATGCCGGCCTGCGCACGGTCAGGGAGCGGCTCCCCGGCGGCGGCGCCGGCGGCGACGGCCCCGACGGCCTGGCCCTTGCTCGGCGGCGGACCGCCCTGCTGCGGTCGCTGTGCGACGCCGGCCGGCTCACCGAGGCGGAGGGCGGGCTGCTCCAGCTGACCGACCTGGGCCGCGAGTTCCTCGACCTGCCCGACGCCGCCCAGCTCGGCTTCGTCTTCGCCGCCTGGTGGGAGGGGGTCGACTGGGGCGACTGGGCACCAAGGGCCGAGCTCGGCCGGCTGCTCTGGCACGAGCGCGACACCCTGCTCCAGGAGCTGGCCGGCCTGCCGCCAGGCCAGGTCGACCTGGCCGACTTCGCCAGTCGCTTCCGGGCCCTTGTCGCCCACCACTGGCCGTCGATGCTGGCCGCCGCCGACCCGGCCGAGTGGCGCCAGGCCCTCTGGTCGACCGCCCTCGCTCCCCTGGCCATGCTGGGGGCCATCGACATCCCGGCCCGCATGTCGCCCTCCCCGGCCTGGTTCGCCCTCACCGGCACCGCCCCGGCGCTGGTCGCGGCGGCCGCCGCCATGAGCGGCCCCGAGCCTCCGGCCTCCCTGGGCGCCGCCACCCTGAACTGAGCCCTCCAGCAGGGGTGGTTGTCGCACCCCATTGGTAGCGTCCCGGCCAACTCGGAATCCTCCAGGAGGACGCGGCCGGTGCGCTGGGAGACGGTGGTGATC
>DATENJ010000799.1:0-10370 GCA_035275125.1 Actinomycetes bacterium
AGCCAGGCCGCCGGCCTGCTCGAGCGCTGGCCGGGCTGGCGCCGCGACGAGGCCGCCGCCCTCCTCCGTCGTCTCGGCGGCCGCCAGCCCGCACCCGGCGACCCGGCCCCTCTCACCCCCCGCGAACGCGAGGTCGCCACCCTCGTGGCCGAAGGCTGCTCCAACGGCGAGATCGCCCGCCGCCTCTACATCTCCACCAAGACGGCCTCGGTCCATGTCTCCAACATCCTCGCCAAGCTCGACATGACCTCCCGCACCGAGGTCGCCACCTGGGCCCTGCGCTCGGGCCTGGTCCCGTCCGGGCGCGCCACCTGAGCCGTCGGTGCCGGGGAACGTTGGCGGGGTTGCTCCGTAGAATGGCTGGATGCGACTTCTGCTTCTGCTACGACATGCAGTGACCGAGCACACCGGGGCGCGGCTGTCGGGATGGACGCCTGGGCTGCACCTCTCGGAGGAGGGGCAGCGGCAGGCCAAGGAGCTGGCCGAGCGGCTGGGGCCGGTACCGGTGGACGCGCTCTACGCCAGCCCGCTGGAGCGGTGCCAGGAGACGGCGGCGGCGGTGGCCGAGGCCAAGGGGCTGGAGCTCCAGACCCTTGAGGACGTCGGGGAGGTCCGCTACGGGACCTGGACGGGCCGGACGCTCAAGGAGCTGGGCAGGGAACCGCTCTGGAAGGTGGTCCAGGCGACCCCGTCGGCGGCCCGGTTCCCCGAGGGCGAGTCGCTGTTCGAGATGCAGGCCAGGGCGGTGCTGGCGGTCGAGCGGCTGCGGGAGGCCCATCCAGGGCGGACGGTGGCCGTGTGCAGCCACGCCGACGTCATCAAAGCGCTCACCTGCCACTACCTGGGCATGCACCTGGACCTGTTCCAGCGGGTGGTGGTCAGCCCGGCCAGCGTGAGCGCGATCGCCTTCGGGCCGGTGCCGTACCTGGTGCGGCTGAACGACACCGGGGGCAACGGCGACCTGGCCCCGGCCAGGCGGTCCCGGCGCCGGAAGCGAGGGGAGGCGGCCGGTGCCGAGCCGTGACCTCGACCCGGTGACCCGGCTGACCGCCGACGCGGTCGGCGAGCCCGGCCAGCGCATCTTCTACCTCCAGGCCGCCTCCGGGCCCGACCAGGTGACCCTGCTGGTGGAGAAGGAGCAGGTGCGGCGGCTGGCCGAGAGCCTCCAGACCTGGCTGCCCGAGCTGGCCGCCGACCGGCCCGAGGACCCTGTCGAGGCGGCCGCGGCCGAGGCCGGCCAGCTCGACCTGGCCCCGCCGCTGGAGCCCGAGTTTCGGGTCGGGCAGCTGTCGCTCAGCTACGACGCCGAGCGGGACCGGGTGGTGATCGTGGCCACCGAGCTCCAGGCGGGCGAGGACGAGGACGACCCGCTCGAGCTCGCCGACCCGCTCACTGTGCGCCTGTTCGTGACCCGGGCCCAGCTGCGGGTGCTGGCCCGCCACGGCTCCCAGGTGGTGGCCAGGGGCCGCCCGACCTGTCCCCTGTGCGGCAACCCGCTCGACCCCACCGGCCACATCTGCCCGGCCCAGAACGGCCACCGCCCAAGCGCGACGTGAGCAACGGCACCCCCGACCCCGGCCAGCACGACCGTGCGGTGGTGTCGCAGGAGCGGGCCCGGGCGTTCCTGGCCGAGGGCGAGCTGGAGCTGCTCGGGCGCATCCCCTGGGCCTCGAACGCGACCGTGCTGGCCAAGGTGACCCACGAGGGGCTGGAGGGGCTGGCCGTCTACAAGCCGGCCCGCGGCGAGCGGCCCCTCTGGGACTTCCCGGACGGGACCCTGTACCGGCGCGAGGTCGCCGCCTACCTGGTCTCCGAGCAGCTGGGCTGGCGGCTGGTCCCGCCGACCCTGGCCCGTGACGGCCCCCTCGGCGTCGGCTCGGTCCAGCTGTACGTCGACGCCGACCCCGAGGTCACCGCGTTCGAGCTGCTGGCCGACGGCCATCCCGCCCTGCCCCGGATCGCCGCCTTCGACGTGGTCACCAACAACGCCGACCGCAAGGGCGGCCACTGCCTGGCCGGCCAGGACGGCCATGTCTGGGCGATCGACCACGGGCTCTGCTTCCACGTCCAGGCCAAGCTCCGCACCGTGCTCTGGGACCTGGCCGGGACCGAGCTGGAGGCGCCGGTCCTGGCCGACCTGGAGACCCTGGCCGCCGCGGCGGCCGACGGACCGCTGGCGGCGAGGCTCTGCGAACTGCTCGACCGGGCCGAGGTGGCCGCCATGGCGAGGCGGGCTCGGGCCCTGGTCAGGAGCGGCCGCCTGCCAGCTCCCAGGGGTGGCCGGGCCTATCCGTGGCCGCTGGTCTGAGAAAATTCTTATGATGGGTCTCTGGCGCTGAGGGTACGATTCGGCCGCAAATGGCTTGCCGGCCTTCGACATATCTGCTTACCCCCGAGGCCGACAAGGTGGGAGGTGCGCCAGGTAGGGGTTCCGTGCAACGCGGCAATGGCCCCCGGTCACAACGCCGCGCCGATTCCAGGGTCCTCGACCGCGGTGGGCGGCGGGCCACGACTCCGAACAGGAGGTACGACTCAAGTGCATCGTTTGCGTACGGCCAAGCTGGCGGCCCTACTCGTCGGGCTTGCCATGGTCGCCGCGGGCTGCGGCGGCGGCGGCGACGACGGCGGCGGGGACACCTCGGGCGGCAGCGCCCAGGTGCAACAGGGTGGGACCCTGAACTACGCCGCCGACCAGGAGCCCACCGGCTTCAACAACAACACCTCCAAGGACAACGGCACCTCGGTCCTGAACATCGTCGTCGGGATGTTCCCGTTCACGTTCCACGCCCAGCCTGACTTCACGGTCAAGATGGACGACGCCTTCCTCGACTCGGCCGAGCAGACCAGCGAGGACCCCCAGACGATCGTCTACAAGATCAAGGAGAACGCCATCTGGTCGGACGACACTCCGATCACGGCGGACGACTTCATCTACTTCTGGGAGCAGCAGAACGGCACCATCAAGGACAACGACGTCGCCTCGACCACCGGTTACGACCAGATCAAGAGCGTCGAGGGCTCCGACAACGGCAAGACCGTCACGGTCGTGTTCAAGACGCCCTACGCGGACTGGAAGGGCCTGTTCACCGGGATCCTCCCGGCCCACTACGTCAAGGAGCGGCCGGGCGGCTGGAACACCGGCCTGGACAAGGAGCCGGAGAAGATCCCCGTCGGCGGCTGGTTCAAGGTCGAGAACTACACCCCCGGCCAGAGCCTGACCCTGGCCCGCAACGACAAGTACTGGGGGACCAAGTCCAACCTTGACACCGTGGTCTTCCGCTTCCTGCCCGAGTCGACCACCCAGCCGGCGGCGCTGCAGAACAACGAGGTCGACCTGATCTACCCGCAGCCCCAGCTCGACCAGGTGACGCAGGTGAAGGCTCTGCCCGACGTGACCAGCGAGATCAACTTCGGGCTGTCGTTCGAGCACTTCGACTTCAACTTCAAGAACAAGCACCTCGGCGACCTCAAGGTCCGTCAGGCGATCGCCACCGGCACCAACGTCCAGGAGCTGGTCGACCGCACGGTCAAGCAGTTCAGTGACAAGGCGACCCCGCTCGGCAACCGCATCTGGCTGACCGGCCAGCCCCAGTACCAGGACCACTTCGGCCAGTACGGCAAGGGCGACACGGCCGGGGCGACCAAGCTGCTGGAGGAGGCCGGCTACACCAAGGGCGCCGACGGCATCTACGCCAAGGGCGGCGACAAGCTGTCGCTCCGGTTCTCCACCACCGCCGGCAACAAGCTGCGGGAGACCCAGGGTGAGCTGTTCCAGGCCCAGATGAAGCAGATCGGCGTCGAGATCAAGATCTCCAACGTCGACTCGCAGAAGTTCTTCGGTGAGTGGCTGCCGCAGGGCAACTTCGACATCGCCAACTTCGCCTGGGTCGGCACCCCGTTCGCCATCTCCGGCAGCCGGGACATCTACCGGACCGGCGGCGGCGGCAACTACGGGGCGTACGAGAGCAAGAAGGTCGACGACCTGTTCGCGCAGGCCAACGGTGAGACCGACGAGGCCAAGTCGGCCGAGCTCGGCAACCAGATCGACCAGCAGCTCACCGCCGACATGGTGACGATCCCGCTGTACAACAAGCCGACGTTCATCGCCTGGCGCAGCAGCTTCGCCAACATCCGCGACAACGCAACCAACGAAGGGCCCTTCTACGCCGCCAACATCTGGGGCGCGAAGACCGCTTAAAACCCGGGGAGCTGGGAAATGCTCTGGACGCGGGCCGGTGGGAGACCGCCGGCCCGCGTCGTCTCTTCGTCACCTTGTGTGACGTCACCTGGTGAGGGGGCGCCATGCTCAGCTTCATCATCCGCCGGCTGCTGATCGCCATCCCGTTGGTCCTGCTGTCCTCGGTGCTGGTGTTCCTGCTGGTGGCCTACTCCGGCGACCCGCTCGCCGAGCTCAAGGGCCGGAACCCACCGGTGCCGCCCCAGGTCATCGATGCGCGCGAGAAGCAGCTCGGCCTCGACAAGCCCCTGCCGACCCGCTACGTCACCTGGCTCGGCAACTTCGTCCAGGGGGACATGGGCAAGTCGATCCGCGGGATCGAGGTCCGCCCGCTGCTGTGGCAGCGGCTCAAGGTGACGCTGCGGATGGTGATCCTGGCCTCGGTGCTGGCCATCGTCCTGGCCGTCGGGGCGGGGGTGCTGTCGGCGGTGAAGCAGTACACGCCGACCGACTACACCTTCACCTTCCTGGGATTCCTGTTCTTATCCATGCCCGTGTTCTGGTTAGCGGCCCTCCTCAAGGAGTACGGGGCCATCCGGCTCAACAAGCTGTTCGGGGAACAGGTGGTGTACACGGTCGGTGCCGAGACACCCAACCTGAGCGGCAGCTTCGGGGCCCGGCTGTCCGACTACGCCGGCCACCTGATCCTGCCGACGATCGCCCTGGCCCTGATCAGCTTCGCCGCCTGGTCGCGCTACCAGCGGGCAACGATGCTGGACGTGCTCGGCTCGGACTACATCCGCCTGGCCAGGGCCAAGGGCCTGTCCCGGTCGCGGGTGATGACCCGCCACGCGCTCCGCAACGCCCTCATCCCACTGGTCACCGTGGTCGCGATCGACATCGGGGCGGTGTTCGGGGGGGCGATCATCACCGAGCGGGTGTTCTCCTGGCAGGGCATGGGCGCGCTGCTCGTCCAGGGGGTCGAGACCAGCGACGTCAACGTCCTGCTGGCCTGGCTGATGGTGACAAGCGTGCTGGTCGTGCTGTTCAATCTCATCGCGGACGTGTTGTACGCGGTGCTGGACCCGAGGATCCGCTATGGCTGATACCCGACCCCGTCCACCGGCGGGTGAGACCCCGCCGGCCTCAGGCCCTGGCGGCGACGGCCAGGAGCTGCAGACCACCGAGCACGGCGTCAAGGTCCACGAGGTGCAGGCCACCACCTCGGAGCGCGAGTTCACGGTCCAGCGACGCAGCCAGACCCAGATGATCATGCGCCGCTTCATGGCCCACAAGCTGGCCGTCGGCAGCCTCGTGGTGTTCGTCCTTGTGGTCGTCATCTCGCTGATCGGCGGCCGCTTCTGGAAGTACGGCTACGCCGACATCACCGACCAGTTCTCCTCGCCGCCGTCGCTGGAGCACCCCATGGGGACCGACGACATCGGCCACGACTCGATGGCCCAAGTGCTCCGCGGGGCCCAGAAGTCGGTCCAGGTGGCGCTGATGGTGGCGATCCTGGCCACCACCATCGGGGCAGTGATCGGGGCGATCGCCGGCTACTACCGCGGCTGGGTCGACGCCGCCCTGATGCGCTTCACCGACCTGATCCTGACCATCCCGTCGATCGCCATCCTCGCCCTGCTGGCCGCGACCGTCGCCGACCAGGCCGGCAACTGGTTCTTCATCGGGCTGGTGCTGGCGCTGCTGCAATGGACGTACATCGCCCGGGTGGTCCGCGGCACCTTCCTGTCCCTGCGCGAGAAGGAGTTCGTTGAGGCGGCCAGGGCGCTCGGGGCCAGCGACACCCGGATCATGTTCCGGCACCTGCTCCCCAACGCCACCGGCTCGATCATCGTCAACGCCACCATCACCGTGGCCGTGGCCATCCTGGTCGAGACCGCCCTCTCCTACCTCGGCCTCGGCATCAAGGCCCCGGACACCTCGCTCGGGCTGCTCATCGCGGCCGGCCAGCAGGCGGCCACCACCCGGCCGTGGCTGTTCTACTTCCCCGGCCTGATCATCGTGATCATCGCCCTGACCATCAACTTCATCGGCGACGGCCTGCGCGACGCCTTCGACCCGACCCAGACGAGGGTGCGTGCCTGATGGCGACCACGCTCCCCGACCAGCCGGCCGCCCACACCACCAGTGGGCCGGTGCTCGAGGTCAAGGACCTCACGGTGGAGTTCCCGACCGACGACGGCATCGTCCACGCCGTCCGCGGGGTCAGCTTCGACCTCCACCCGAGGCAGGTGCTCGGGATCGTCGGCGAGTCCGGCTCGGGCAAGAGCGTGACGTCGCTGGCCATCATGGGCCTGCTCCCCCGCTCGGCGCGCATCCGCGGTGAGGTCAACTACCGCGGGCAGAACCTGATCAAGCTGTCCGACAAGGAGCAGACGAAGTTCAGGGGCAAGCGGATCGCCATGATCTTCCAGGACCCGATGACCAGCCTCAACCCCGTCTACACGGTCGGCTGGCAGCTCCAGGAGGCGATCCTCGCCCACCAGGACATCGGCAAGGACAAGTCCTGGGCCCGGGCGGTGGAGCTGCTCGAGATCGTCGGCATCCCCAACGCCCCCGAGCGGGCCAAGAACTACCCGCACGAGTTCTCGGGCGGCATGCGCCAGCGGGCGGTCATCGCCATGTCGATGACCAACGACCCGGACGTGATCATCGCCGACGAGCCGACCACCGCCCTGGATGTGACCGTCCAGGCCCAGGTGCTCGACACTCTGCGGCGGGTGCAGGAGAACACCTCGGCCGGGATCGTGCTCATCACCCACGACCTCGGGGTGGTGGCCAGCATGGCCCACCGGGTGCTGGTCATGTACGCCGGCAAGCCGGTCGAGATCGGCGAGACCGACGACATCTACTACGACCCGCGGATGCCCTACACGCTGGGCCTGCTGGGGAGCCTGCCCCGCCTGGACCAGACGGGCGACGAGCCGCTGACCCCGATCCGGGGGGCGCCCCCGTCGCTGGTCAACCTGCCCCCGGGCTGCCCGTTCTCGCCCCGCTGCCCGATGAGCCGGCCCCACTGCGACACCGAGGAGCCGCCGCTGCGGTCGGTGTCCGGGGTCGACCACGTCGCCGCCTGCCACTACGCCGAGGAGCTGGCCGGGGACGTCGCCGCCGCCGAGGTGTTCGAGACCGCCGAGACCGACGCCCAGGCCATCGAGCAGCTCGACCAGCTCGGGGACCTGGAACAGGCCAAGGCCGAGCTCGACCGGGCGGAGGCCGAGGAGGAGGCGGAGGAGCGCGCATGACCCAGACCACTCCCCAGGAGGCCGGCGCCCCCAAGCAGAACGGCGGCGGCGACCGCATCCTCGAGGTCACCAACCTGGTCAAGCACTACCCGCTGATGGGCGGGGGCGTGGTCCGGCGCCGGATCGGCGACGTCCACGCCGCCTGCGACCTGACCTTCCACCTTGACCGGGGCGAGACCCTCGGGCTGGTCGGCGAGTCGGGCTGCGGCAAGTCGACCACGGGCAAGGCCATCCTCCAGCTCAGCCCGCCGACCTCGGGGTCGGTCAAGTTCGAGGGCGAGGAGCTGGTCGGCAAGACCCGCAAGCAGATGCGGAGCATCCGCCGCGACCTCCAGGTGGTGTTCCAGGACCCGTACGCATCGCTCAACCCGCGGATCCCGGTCAACGACATCGTGGCCGAGCCGCTCATCATCCACGGGCTGTTCAAGCGCCAGGGCCGCGAGCGGGTCAGGGAGCTGCTCACCGTCGTCGGGCTCAACCCCGAGCACGGCAACCGGTACGCGCACGAGTTCTCCGGCGGCCAGCGCCAGCGCATCGGCATCGCCAGGGCCCTCGCCCTCGAGCCCAAGGTGCTGGTGCTCGACGAGCCGGTGTCGGCCCTTGACGTCTCCATCCAGGCCGGCGTGGTCAACCTGCTCGAGGAGCTGCAGAACCGCCTCGGCCTGTCGTATGTGTTCATCGCCCACGACCTGTCGGTGGTGCGGCACATCTGCGACCGGGTCGCCGTCATGTACCTGGGCAAGATCGTCGAGACCGGCCCCCGCGACCACATCTACGAGCGGGCCAGCCATCCCTACACCCAGGCGCTGCTGTCGGCCGTGCCGATCCCCGACCCCAAGCTGGAGCGCCAGCGCCGCCGCATCGTGCTGGAGGGCGACGTGCCCAGCCCGGTGAACCCGCCGTCCGGCTGCCGCTTCCGCACCCGCTGCTGGAAGGCCCAGGACATCTGCGCCGAGCAGGAGCCGGAGCTGGTCGACCGCGGGCAGGGGCACCCGGTGGCCTGCCACTTCGCCGAGCCGCGCAGCCTGCTGTAGCCACGGCGAGGTGCGGCCGGCCAGGGCATCATGGTCGGGTGATGAAGTCCGCCAGGTGGTTGTCGCTGCTCGTCGCCCTGGCCCTGCTCGCCGCGGCCTGCGACGACGGGGGCGACGGCGGCAGCGGCGACGACCGGCCGACCCGCGGGGTCAAGCGCGGCACCCTGCGGGTCATCAGCCACACCGACGTCGACACCCTCGACCCGGGGGTGGCGTACGCGGCCTTCGACTTCGCCCTGCTGCGGGGGATGGTCAGGGAGCTGTACTCCTTCGACACCCGCGTCACCGGCGAGCGCTCGCTGGTGCCCGTGCCCGACCTGGCCGACGGGCCCTACCAGCTCTCCGACGACGGGCGCACCTACACCTTCCGGGTCCGACGCGGGGTCAGGTACGCCCCGCCGGTCGACCGCGAGGTCCGGGCCGGGGACTTCATCTACGCGGTCGAACGCCAGCTCCGCCCCGACCCGCCGTCGCCCGGGTCGCCCAACCCGTACGCCAGGCTGATCAGCGGGGCCGCCGCCTTCGCCGCCGGCAAGGCCCGCTCGATCGCGGGCATGCGGGCGCCCGACGGCCACACCCTCCAGATCACCTTGGACCGGCCGGCCAGCGACTTCCCCAGCCTCCTGACCCTGCCGTTCTTCTCACCGGTCCCCTCCGGATGGGCCTCCAAGTACCGGCTGGGCCGGGACTACGGCGCGCACCTGGCCGCCTCCGGGCCCTACCGCCTCGAGCAGTACCTCCCCGGGCGGCGGATCGAGCTGGTCCGCAACGAGAACTGGGACCCGAAGACCGACCCGCTGCGCAGCGCCTGGGTCGACACGGTCAACGTCACCATCGGCAACACCGAGGCCGAGATCCAGGAGGAGATCGAGGGCGGAGGGGCCGACCTCAACCTCGACGCCGTGCCCCCGCCGACCGGGGACCTCCAGCGCCTGTTCGACGACCCCACGCTGAGCCGGCGGCTGGCCGTCGAGACGACCGGCTGCGTCCACTACCTGACCATGCAGATGGACGCCGGGCCGACCAAGGAGCTGGCCGTCCGCCAGGCGGTCAACTACGCCATCGACCGCCAAGGGGTGGTGCTGGCCATCGGGGGCGCGTACGCCGGCGCGCCCGCCACCACCGTCCTCTCCCCCACCCTGGCCGGCCACTCCGGCTTCGACCTGTACCCGTCCCAGGATTCCGCCGGCGACCCTGACAAGGCCAGGGAGCTGCTGGCCGAGGCCGGCTACCCCGACGGGGTCACCCTCACCTACGTCGGCCAGTCGACGCCCAGCTGGAAGGCCCTGTACGAGGTGCTGCGGTCGTCGCTGGGCCGGGCCGGGATCCGCCTCAAGCCGACCTTCTACAAGGGCCTTGACGCCTACAGCAAGTCGTTGCGCCTGCAGGCCAAGCGCGAAGAGCACCACCTGGGAGGCGCCCGGGTCTGCCCCGACGTCCCAGGCAACGGCAGCCGCTCGATCATCGGGGTCCTGCTGGACGGCCGCACCATCACCGCGACGTCCAACAACAACTACGGCAACTACAACAACGACAAGGTCAACGACCTGATCGACCAGGCCTACGAGGCCCGCGACGACCAGGCCGGGACCGCCATCTGGGGCCAGGCCGACCGGCTGGTGATGGAGGACGCGGCCTGGGCGCCGCTGGTGTATGACCGCGAGACGTTCTTCTGGTCCTCCCGGGTCCGCAACTGGACCTTCAGCCCGTGGCTGGCCAACCCCGACATCACCAACCTGTGGCTCGACCCCAACACGCCGTGAGCGGGCCGGCCAGTCCCGGGCTGGACGGGGTGTTCGCCCACGTCGACGCCAACCGGGCGTCGTTCGTGGAGCGGCTGGCCGGCTGGGTCCGGACCCCGAGCGTGAGCGCCACCGGCCAGGGCATGCCCGA
>DATENJ010000800.1:0-8090 GCA_035275125.1 Actinomycetes bacterium
CAACCAGCTGGCGGCCGAGGGCGCCTCCCTGCAGCGCCAGGCCGATGAGCTGCAGGCCCAGGCCGACTCCCTCAAGAAGCAGCAGCAGCAGGCGCAGGAGGAGAAGAAGCAGACCGAGCAGATGAAGCAGGAGCTCACCGACGAGCTGACCAAGGCCGGCGGTGACGACCGCGGGACCGATCCCCGCCTGGTGAAGCTCCAGGACGCGCTGGCCAAGCCGGCGAACGTCCAGCTGGTCTCGCCCCCCGCGATCAACAAGAGCGGGGACGCGGCGACCTTCAACGCGATCCCCAGGACCAGGCCGGCCGACCCCAGGACCGCCGACCTGGTCACCGAGATGCGAACCTCCGTGATCCCGGCCGCCACCAGCGAGGGCGGCATCACCGCCTACGTCGGCGGCGTCACCGCCGCCAACGTCGACCTGGCGAGCAAGATCTCCTCCAAGCTCGCCGAGCTGATCCTGGTCGTGCTGGCGCTGAGCATCGTGCTGCTGCTGATCGCCTTCCGCTCACTGCTGATCCCCGTCCAGGCCGCCGTCACCAACCTGCTGTGCGTCGGCGCCGCCTTCGGGGTCCTGGTGGCGGCCTTCCAATGGGGCTGGGGGCTGGACCTGGTCGGTCTCTCGACCCCGTACGGCACCGTGCCAATCGCCAGCTACGTGCCGCTGATGATGTTCGCGGCACTGTTCGGGCTGTCCATGGACTACGAGGTCTTCCTGGTCAGCCAGATCGCCCAGCACCACGCCGCCGGCGAGTCCCCGAGGCAGGCCGTCCGCTCGGGCGTCGCCTCCAGCGCCAAGGTGATCGCGGCGGCGGCGATCATCATGATCTCGGTGTTCGGCAGCTTCATCCTCAACGGCGACCCGACCATCAAGCAGTTCGGGGTTGGCCTCTCGGTCGCGGTGCTCCTGGCCAGCACCATGGTCCTGTCGCTCGCGCCAGCCATGCTGACCCTGTTCGGTAAGGCGGTCTGGTGGCTCCCGAGCTGGCTGTCGAAGCTGCTCCCGCACGTCGACATCGAGGGCGAGCCCGACCCACCGGCTCCGGAACCGGCCGCCCAGCCACAACGCCCCGCCCCGGTCCCCGGGACGGCGACGCCGGACACGGACGGCCCGGTCGTCTAGAAGCGGATCGTCCTCAGGAACTGGTAGCCGACCCGGGCGGTGTCCAGCGCGTCCTCGGGCTGCCGGGGCGGGCTGCCGGCGTCGTCGCGCTCGACGATGTACTCGACCGCGCCGGCCTCCCTGGAGTGCCGGAAGATCCTGGCGAAGTCGATCAGGCCGTCACCGGGATCCGCGAAACTACCGGCCTGGTCCAGGTCCTTGACGTGGTACTGGAGGATCCGCCCCTTGTGCTCGCTGATGAGGTCGACCGGGTCGCGTGCGCCTCTGGTGGCCCAGAACAGGTCGAGCTCCAGATGCACCAGGTCCGGGTCGGTGGTGTCGGTGAGGACGTCGTAGGCGGTCCGCGAGGGGTTGTCGGTCAGCCGGAAGAACTCCCAGTTGTGGTTGTGGTAGCCGAGCTTCAGCCCTGCATCGTTGGCCATGCGGCCGGCCCGGTTCAGGTCGCGCGCGAAGGCCCGCCACGCCGCCGTGGTCCGGGTCACCTCGCCGGTCGCGAAGTCGATCCCGAAGAACGGGTTCACGATGTAGCGGGACCCGAGCGTGTTGGCGTCGGCCAGCGAGGCACTCCAGGCGGCCGGGTCGAAGGGCTGGGGGATGAGGACGTGACCCGAGCTCGCCCGGAGCCCAGCAGCGTCCAGCGCCGCCTTGAACTGCCCGACGGTTCGGCCGACGAAGCCGGCATGCTCGACCCGCGTGTAGCCGATCGCGCCCAGCGCCGCCAACGTGCCCTCGAGGTCGACGGCGAGCTGGTCGCGCAGGGTGAACAGCTGAATGCTGATCTGATCGGGCGGGACCCTGTGCCTGCCGCCGGCTTGGCCGCTGGTCCCCTGCTGGGCCAGTGCCGGGCTGGCGAGCGCGCTCGAGGTCCCGACGACCGCGGCGGCGGTGACCGCCGTGCGCAGGAAGCCCCGGCGGCTCAGCCAGCCGGCCTTGTCGGGAGCGGGGGGCGTTGTGGCCTGTGCACATGCTTGGCCTCCTTTGGAGCAATATTCCTGTATATCTCCCCATCCGAGGGATTCCATGCGGCTGGCCGCCCGGCCGGCCGGTCATACGGCGAGGGGGCGCTCCTGAGCATCAACGTCATCCGCACCAGCGAGCGGTGGTACGTCCAGCGGGGGAGCGAGGCGTTCCCCGTCGACGCCGAGCTCTCCAGTACCGCGCTGCTGCTCGCCGAGGGCCTGGAGCGGGTCCGGGCGGCGGCCACGGCCACCGCCGGAGCCGTGCCGGCCGCGGGGCTGTCGTTGCGGTCGCCGGTGACCACGCCGTGCCGGGTGGTCGCCCAGGCGCTGAACTACGGTGGCCACGCCCAGGAGTCCGGCGCCGGCGACCAGCCGCCGGCCGTGTTCTTTCGCAAGAGCTCGGCGTCGGTGAGCGGGCCCACCGACGACGTCCTCAGGCCGAGGCATGTGCGGCTGCTCGACTACGAGCTCGAGCTGGGCCTGGTCATGGGACGGCGGCTCGAGATCGGGACCGCCGTGACCGACGCCGAGCTACCGGGCTACGTCGCCGGGCTGGTGATGTGCAACGACGTCAGCGCCCGCGACGTCCAGCTGGAGCAGGGCCAGTTCTACGAGAGCAAGTCGTACCCGACCTTCACCCCGACCGGTCCCCGGCTGGTCCTGCTCGACGTGGAGGACTTCGGCCGGCTGGCCGGGCTGCGGCTGCGGCTGTGGGTGAACGGCGAGTTGCGCCAGGACGCCACGGTGGCGGACATGGTCACCCGGCCGGCGGCGGCCCTGACGCTGCTGGCCCGGTTCCAGCCGCTGGACCCGGGTGACCTGCTGATGACCGGCACGCCCGGCGGCACCGCCCTCCAGGCGCCGCCGGCGGTGATCGGGAAGCTGGGGGACCTGCTGCCGACACCGCTCAAATGGCGGGTGTTCTTCTCCCGGCAGGAACGCAACCCCGCCTACCTCAAGGGGGGGGACCAGATCACCGCGTCGATCGCCACCGAGGACGGGGCGCTGGACCTCGGGACCCAGCGGACCGCCGTACGGGACGGTCGATGACGGCCCAGGTCGCGGGGGCGCCTGGTTGACCCGGCATGGGTGCCGGCCGAGAATACAAGCCATGAGCCGTCCTCCCGACGAGGTAGCAGGCACGTTCCGTCACTATGGTCCGCGCTGACCCGACGGGGGGTGCACTGGCCGGCGAGGGCGCCGACAGCCGGTTCCTCTCGGCCAGCGACGGTGTCGACCTCCACTACCTCCGCTGGCCCAGCGGCCGGTCGCCACCATCGGCGGTCCTGATCTTCCTGCACGGCATTGCCAGCCACGCCGGCTGGTTCGGGGAGACAGCCACCGAGCTCAGCCGCCACGGCGTGGCCGTCTACGGGCCGGACCGTCGTGGTTCCGGCCGCAGCGGCGGCCCCCGCGGCCACCTCGAGCGCTATGGCCGAGCGCTGGACGACGTGGAGGAGGTCGTCCGGCTGGTCACCTCCGAGCACCGGACAACGCCCGTCTTCCTGGCCGCGTCGAGCTGGGCGGCCAAGCTCGGCGTCGTGTACGCGGCGCAGCGACCCGCCTCCCTGTCGGGGCTGCTGCTCCTCGGCCCCGGGCTGCTCCCCAGCGTCAGCCTCTCACCGTCGCGACAGGTCTTCGTCGTCGCCGGCCACCTGGTCGCGCCCATGGCCCGCCTGCCAATCCCGCTGACACCGGAGCTGTACACGGCCAACCCGCCCTATGTCGACCTCATCCGGGAGGACCGGCTCCGCCTGCTGGAGGCGACGACCCGGTTCTTCTGGGAGACGGGACGGCTGGACCGCCAGCGCCGGCCCGCGTCCGCCCAGCTGAACCTCCCGCTCCTCGTCCTCCAGGGCACCGACGACAAGATGATGGACGTCGCCGGGACCGGTCGCTGGTTCTCGCAGCTTGCCGTGGAGGACAAGAACTACATCGCCTACCCGGGCGCCGGCCACACCCTGGACTTCGAGCCGGACCGCGGCCGCTACCTTGCCGACCTGCTCGGGTGGCTGTCGGACCGCGTCGGATCGCGGTCGCCCGGGCCGACGGGCGGTGGTCCCTAGATGCCGACGGTGACCGGGCTGCAGCTGTTCGCGGTCGACCTCCCGTTCAAGACCCCGTTCCGCCACGCCGCCGCCGCGCGGACCACGTCCGAGAGCCTGTTCCTCCGGGTGACCCTCGACAGTGGCGCCAGCGGGTGGGGAGAGGCGCTTCCCCGCGCCTACGTCTCCGGGGAGAGCCGCCAGGACGCCTTCGCCCTGCTCCGCGACACCGTCCTGCCGGCCCTGGCCGGGCGGACCTTCCAGACCCTCCCCGAGGTCGTCTCGTTCCTGGAGAAATGCGACGGGAAGGCCCCGCCGGAGTGGGTCCGCCCCGACGTCCCGCAGACGTCGGCCTGGTGCTGCGTCGACCTGGCCCTGCTCGACGCCTTCGGCAGGGCGTTCGGCCAGCCGGCCTCGCTCGGCGGCCAGCCGTCCGGAGGGTCGCTGAAGCGGTACCGCTACAGCGGTGTCGCGTCCGCCGGACGAGGCTGGCCGTATGCGAAATCGCTGCTCAAGATGCGCGCCTACGGCTTCCGGCAGGTCAAGCTCAAGCTCGGCGAGGACGGCGCCACGCAGGCGGCGAGGACGGCGCGGCGGCTGCTCGGCCGGCGGGTCGACCTCCGGGTCGACGCCAACATGGCCTGGGGGGTCGGGCAGGCGCTCGAGCTGATCGAAGAGCTGCGCGCGGTCGGGATCCAGTCGTTCGAGCAGCCGATCGCCGCCGGCGACCTCTCCGGCCTGGCCCAGCTGGTGCGGGACTCGTCGGCCGGGATCGTCGTCGACGAGGGCCTGACCGACCGCGAGTCCCTCCAGGCGCTCATCAGCCATCGGGCGTGCAGCGGCGCGAACGTCCGCATCTCCAAGTGTGGCGGCCTCATCGCCGCCTACGCGCGGTGCCGGGAGGCGCTGGACGCCGGCCTCCTGCTCCAGGTCGGTTGCCAGGTCGGCGAGTCGTCGTTGCTGTCGGCGGCGCACCTGACACTGCTGTCGGCCCTGGCCCCCCTGCGGCCAGGGGTCCGGTACGCCGAAGGCTGCTTTGGCCGGCACCTGCTCCGCGAGGACCCCGCATCACCGCTGGTCCAGTTCGGGTACGGAGGCCGTCCTCCGCCACGTCCCCCTGGGGCCGGGCTGGGCGTCCAGATCGATCAGGCGATGCTCATGCGATGGGCGGTCGACCAGGCCAGCGTCACCTAGGCCCGCAGAAAGGGGCGACCGATGTCGCGAGTTGGACGGCTGGTGCTGTGGGTGAAGGCCCCACGGTCGCTGAGGCATTTCAACGCGCTCTGCCGCACGCCGGTCCAGGCGCAGGACCGCCTGCTCCGCCAGGTCCTCGAGACCAACGCCGACACCGAGTTCGGCCGCCGTCACGGCTTCGGCGGCATCGCCACGCTCAAGGAGTTCCAGGAGCGGGTGCCCATCGCCGGCTACGAGGACCTGGAGCCCTACATCAAGGCCGAGATGTCCGGGCAGCCCAACCAGCTGACCAAGGAACCGCCGGTGCTGTTCACCACCACCAGCGGCACGACCGGCAACCGCAAGTACATCCCGATGACCCGCGAGGGCAAGCGCGCCAAGTCGCACCTCACCTGGCTGTGGCTGTGCGGCATGTACCGCGACCACCCGGGGATCGTCGGGGGCCGGATCCTCAGCGTGGTCAGCCCCGAGGTCGAGGACCACGCCCCCAGCGGCGTCCCGATCGGGGCCGAGTCCGGGCACGCGTACCGCACCATGCCCGGCCCGGTGCGCTCGATCTACACCGCACCCTACGGGGTGTTCGCCATCGAGGACTACGAGGCCAAGTACTACACGCTGCTGCGGCTGGCCGCCGGGCAGGACATCAGCTGTATCGCAACGGTCAACCCGAGCACGATCGTGCTGCTGGCCGACCGGCTCGCCCACCACACCGAGTCCATCGTCCGCGACGTCCGCGACGGGACGCTGTCCTCCGACGTCGCCGTCCCGGAAGAGCTCCGGGGGTCGCTGCATCTGCGACCCGACCCCGAACGGGCCAAGCACCTGGAGCAGGCGGCAACGCGCGGCGACGGCGCGCTGCGGCCCGGGCTGGCATGGCCCATGCTCGCCGCGATCGGCTGCTGGAAGGGCGGGACCGTCGGCGCCTACCTGGAGAAGTTCGACACCTTGTTCCCGCAGCGGCCACCGGTGCGGGACCTCGGCTACTACGCCACCGAGCTGCGCGGGTCGGTTCCGTTGAGCGACGACGGCGACGCCGGCGTGCTCGCCGTCGGCACCAACCTGCTCGAGTTCCACCCGGCGGAGGATGACCGCGCCCCAGAGGGCCGCGAGCTGCTCACCTTCGACCAGCTCCAGGTCGGGGAGCGCTATTTCGTCTATGTCACCAACGCCTCGGGGCTGTACCGCTACGACATGAACGACATCGTCGAGGTGGCGGGGCACTACGGCCAGGCCCCGCTGATCCGGTTCGTCCAGAAGGGGAAGGGCGTCGTCTCGTTCACCGGCGAGAAGCTGTACGAGGTCCAGGTCATCGCGGCCGTCGACGCCGCGCTGGGGGCGCTCCGGGGCCGGTACCACTTCATCGCGGCCGTGGCCGAGCTGGTCGACGGGACGACGCCGCGGCTGGTGTTCCTGGTCGAGTTCGACGAGCCGCCGGCCGAGCACGACGGCGCGGCGCTGGTGGACCGCCTGGACGCGGCGTTGGGCGACCACAACGACGAGTACGAGACCAAGCGGAAGTCGTTGCGCTACGGCGCCCCCGTCATCCGGGTCGTCCGCTCCGGCGAGTTCGACCGCTACCGCCGCCGGATGGTCGAGTCAGGCCAGCGCGCCGACGGCCAGTTCAAGGTCCTGCGACTCACCAGCGACACGTCATTCGCGGCCGAGTTCGCCGCCGAGCGGGACCTGCTCGGCAGCGAGCACACCTCGGCCTGACCCCATTCAGGTGTCGATCTGCCGGTCCGAGGGCTGACGCCCCTCCCGTCTGCGCAGGCGGGCGCCGAGGGTCTGGCGGCTGCGGACCGGCACACCGGCATGCATGGTGCCGCGGCTGGACCGGTGCGCGGGCGCCGGAGGAGCGGCATGTGGGTGCTCGGCCTTGATCCGCTCGGCCCGCTCCAGCTCCAGTGATCGCAGGAGCTGCTCGATGCGCTCCAGCTGCGAGTCGGTCGCCGGCAGGTCATAGACGTCGCGGACGAACTGCGCCATGTCGGCCCGGTAGTCGTGCCCGAAGGAGGCGAACTCGCCCGGGATCGTCAGCATCGCGTTCATCGCGTCTGTCGCGGTCTGAATGAAGGTGATGAGCGGCAGCCAGCGCATCGCGCCAGGGACGCCGCGGCCCCGCTGGCCGTCGGCGAGCCACGGGGGTCGCTGGACGAGGAGGTCAGGGCCGAACACGGCAATGGGGTCGTTGTCATGCGACACGATGACCGCGCGCATCCGTGCCAGCTGCTCGTCGGTCAGCTGCTCCAGCTGCTCGTGGCGGTCGAAGACCCCGACGGTCCCGGACGGGACCAGCGTGTGGCTGCCGCGGATCATCCCGCTTCTCGACCACTTGGCCAGCCACGGCATCCCCACCCACAGGGCGCGGTCGATCCCGTAGTGGTCGAAGCCGTCGATGCCCTGGTACATGACCACGTCCGAGCTGGTCCAGGCGCCCATGCTCTCGCCGAAGACCAGCACCCGTGGGCGCCCCTCGGGCGGCAGGCCGGCCAGCCGCTGCTTGACCCCCCACAGCAGCAGGCGGAACTGACCACGGCCGAGGGCGACCTTCTGGATCGACAGGAACGACGGATATCTGGCGTACTGGATGCAGCAGGTGGCGATGTCGCCGCGGGTGAGGAGCTCGGCGGCCTCGATCAGGGTGTGGTCGACCCAGCCGGTGCCGGTGGGGGAGATCAGCAGCAGGTGGGACCGGTCGAACGCCCCGGCGCGGTCCAGCTCGGCCAGGGCGAGCTCGGCCCGGCCTGTCTGGTACAGCGGCTCGCTGTT
>DATENJ010000801.1:0-2438 GCA_035275125.1 Actinomycetes bacterium
AGGCTGTCCGCGGGTTGGCCGTCTCGGGGTAGGCCGTCTGGGGGTTGGGCGTCCGGGGGCTGGCCGTCGGTGGGGTGGTCATCCGGCGACCTGGAAGGCGGCTTGGGTGAGGACCCGGGGGTCGAAGGGGGCGTGGTCGGCGGCGACGAACTCGGCCTGGACGACGTGCTGGCCGGGGGGGTGCTGGGGGAGGCGCTGGCGGAGGCCGTAGTTCATGGTGACGAGCTTGCCGTCGACGTAGAGGTGGATGTGGCCCTCGTCGCCCTGGACTCTGGTGGTGGTCTGGTTGACGACCTTGCCGCCGTCGAGCTCCAGGACCAGCTGGGGACGGTCCTGCTTGACTGTCTGGCCCTGGCGCGGTGATTCGATGGTGAGCTTGGCCGGGCTGCTGGGGCGGTCGGCGGCGACGGCGGCCGTTGTGGCTGTCGCGGCCTGGCCGTTGTCGCCGTCGCCGGAGCAGGCGGCGAGGGCCAGGGCGGCGAGCACGACCGCCACCGCGGCGGCGCGGAACTGGGTACGGCGTTGCACCATGGTGGTGGTCCTCTACTCGATGAGCTGTTCGAAGCGGCCGCCACGCTTGGTGCGGCCGGTGGTGGTGTCGATGGCGAGCGCCACGCGGCCCAGTTCGAGGTCGACGTTGGCGGCGAAATGCCCCGTACTGAGGCGGATGAGTGTCAGTGCCTCGGGTGCGCCGGACCCCTTGGTCATCCGGGCGCGGGCCTTGCTGATGGGCTGCTCGTCGCCCTTGGGGTTGAAGAAGGTGAAGTGGACGGTGTTGGGGCCAGGGCGGCCGGGGTCGATGTAGCCCTGCAGGGTGCCGCCGGCCGACAGGGTGATGGTGTAGAGGGTCGGCTGGCCAGGCACCTCGGAGACCTTGACCGGCTGCGGGGCGGCGTGGGCCTCCAGCTCCATGGGCACGGTGACCGCCGGGCCCGACCCCTCGACCAGGCCGACCACGACCCAGCGCCCGGCGATCGAGAGCTGGCTGCCCTGGCCGTGCCAGAGGCCGTCGTCGGCCCTCGTCAGGTCGAGGGTCGAGGCGCCGATCTCCGGCTGGGCTCTGGGGGTGAACCGCAGCCCGACCCGGGTGGCCGGCCAGTCCTCGCCGGAGTCGTAGTCGGTGACCTTGGCGGTGAAGTTGTTCGGGCCGACGATGCCCGGCGACGCGGTGAGGGCGATCCGCACCGAGGTGGCGAAGTCGCTCCCCTCGACCTCGACGCTGGCCGGTGGCGGTGGCTTGGCCGTGGCCTGCTCGACCACGAACTTGCCTGGCGGCAGCTGGCTGAGCACGGCGGTCACGGCCAGGATGCAGGCGGCCAGGGCGACCTCGCCGCGGACGTTGCGACGCAGGCTGTCGAGGCCGAGCCGGACGCCGTCGGCCAGCGCTGGCACGACCCGGAAGCGGTTGAGGGCCCCGAGCAGCACCAGCCCGAGGAACAGGGCGACCTTGACGTCGAGGAAGTGCCCGTAGGGCGAGTCGAGCAGCCCGCGCCAGCCGCCGGCGAGGTGCAGGGCGCGGGAGAGGCCGGTGACCGCGACCAGGCCGAGGACCGGGGCGGCCAGCTTGGAGAAGCGCACCGCCGAGGCCAGCTGCTCGGGCCGCTCCCGGCCCCGCAGCCCGGCCAGCAGCCAGACCAGCCCGCCGATCCAGGCGCCGACGGCCAGCAGGTGCAGCCACTGCACCAGCAGGTTGACGCTCCGCAGGGACGACGGCCCGGCCGCGTGCCCGACCAGCACGTGCAGCAGCATCGTGACCCCGGCGGCCACGCCGACGACCACCAGCCGCCAGGTCTCGACCGGCCCCGGCTCCGGTTCGCGGCGCAGGCCGGCGGCCAGGAACCAGACGGCCACCGCCGTCACCACCACCCCGACGGCCAGCCGCAGGAGCCCCTGGCCGGTGGAGGAGTCGAGGAGGGTCCCGAGGGGAGCGTCGATGCGGGCCTTCTCGGCCAGGAACCGGGCGACCCCGCCGGCCACGGCGAGGGCGGCGGCCACGGCCAGCAGCACCCTCGCCCCCGAGGGAAGCACCCGCCCGGTGACGGCCAGGCCGGTCACGGCCACGCCGACCAGCAGGGTGAGCCCGGCGTAGAGGGCCAGCCGGGCGGCGGTGGCCGCGGCCGACGGGGACTGGGTCGCGCCCTGGGGGGCCGCCTGGGCCTGGGGCGTTGCCGTCGGGGCGGGGACGCCGACCCCGAAGGCGAACGAGCCGGCGGTGACGTGGCCGTCGTCCTTGGAGACGACCCGCCAGCTGACCGTGTAGGTGCCGTCGGCCAGGTCGCCGAGGCCGACCGCGAACTCCAGCGGCTCACCCTCGACCGGGGTCCCATCGCCTTGCTGGATCGGCTGGCCGCCGGTGTCGAGCACCTGAATGCTGGAGAGGCCGGGCTCGGGCCGCTCGGTGAAGGTGAGGACGACCCGGCGGGCCGCCTGGTCGAGCG
>DATENJ010000802.1:0-3033 GCA_035275125.1 Actinomycetes bacterium
CCCAGCCGCAGCACGTCGCCGCCGTCCAGGGTGGCCGGGGCGGTCATGTGGTGCAGGTCGTCGACCAGGCCGGCCAGGGCGCCGGCGAGGGTCTCGGGCTCGGCGGCCCGCGACGGGGCGCCGGGGCGGGTGAGCAGGGCCTGGCCGCCGAGCACGACCGCGCAGTCGTCGACGAAGCAGGCGTCGGGCAGCTCGTCCTCGGCCGTCAGGACGACCAGCTCGACCAGGTCGGCAAGGGCGTCGCGGTAGGCGGCGTGCTGGGCCAGGGCCCGGCCGGGGTCGATGGCCGCTCCCGTGCTGGAGATGGCCCGGGCGAAGGCGTCCGACGGCGGGCGCAGGAGCGCCGCCCTGGGGGCGTCGAAGAGAGGCGTCATGGGGCTATCCTCCCACCAGCACATCACCGAGGTCCCAGCGGAGGGGTCATGTCGCACGCCGAGCTGCTCGCCCGCCACCGCAAGGTGCTGCCCTCCTGGCTGGCCCTCTACTACGACCAGCCGATCGAGCTGGTCGACGGCAAGGGCTGCCGGGTGGTCGACGGCGAGGGCGCCACCTACCTGGACTTCTTCGCCGGGATCCTGACCACGATGATCGGCTACAACCCGCCCGAGGTGGTCGAGGCGGTCCGCGAGCAGGCGGGCCGGATGGTCCACACCTCGACCCTGTACCTGATCCGCCGGCAGGTCGAGCTGGCCGAGCGGCTGGCCGAGCTGTCGGGCATCCCCGACGCCAAGGTGTTCTTCACCAACTCGGGCAGCGAGGCCAACGAGGCGGCGCTGCTGCTGGCGACGACCGCCCGGCGCAGCAACCAGGTCCTGGCCCTGCGCAACAGCTACCACGGCCGCTCCTACGCGGCCATGGGGGTCACCGGCAACCGGAGCTGGTCGGCGTCCAGCTTCACCCCGGTCAACGTCAGCTACGTCCACGGCGGCTACCGCTACCGCAGCCCGTTCCGGGACCTGCCCGACGACCGCTACATCGCCGCCTGCGTCGACGACCTGCGCGACGTGATCGACACCACCACCGCCGGCCAGGTGGCGGCCATGATCGCCGAGCCCGTCCAGGGCGTCGGCGGGTTCGCCGTGCCGCCCGACGGGCTGTTCGGGGCCATGAAGGAGGTCCTGGACGACCAGGGGATCCTGTTCGTCTCCGACGAGGTGCAGACCGGCTGGGGCCGGACCGGCGACCACTTCTGGGGCT
Source organism: Actinomycetes bacterium (assembly GCA_035275125.1). Taxonomy (GTDB): domain Bacteria; phylum Actinomycetota; class CALGFH01; order CALGFH01; family CALGFH01; genus CALGFH01. The sequence continues at coordinate 1,198 of DATENJ010000802.1, forward strand.
ACCAGGCCCACGGGATCGTCCCCGACATGCTCACCTTCGCCAAGGGGCTGGGCAACGGCCTGCCCATCGGCGGGGTGGTGGCCCGGGCCGAGCTGATGGACTCGGTGACGGCCAACTCGATCTCCACGTTCGGCGGCAACCCGCTGGTGACCAGCGGCGCCCTGGCGGTGCTGGACTTCCTGGCCGACCACGACCTCCAGGCCAACGCCCGGGTGGTCGGGGGGCGCCTGGCCGACGGCCTGCGCCGCCTGGCCGAGGGCCGGCCGGCCGTGGGCGACGTCCGGGCCAAGGGCCTGATGCTGGCCGTCGAGCTGGTCGAGCCGGGCACGACCACGCCGGCCCCGGCCCTGGCCGCCCGCCTCCAGGAGGAGGCCCGTCGCGGCGGCCTCCTGGTCGGCAAGGGTGGCCTCTACGGCAACGTCCTGCGGATCGCCCCGCCCCTCATCCTCACCGAGGCCGAGGCCGACGAGGGCCTGGAGATCCTCGCCCACGCCTTCACCACGCTGTAGGGGAGCCGGAGGCAAAGAAAAAAGCCCCGCAAGGGGCTCCGCGAGGCTGGACGTCCGCCGCCCAGGCTGGTACCGTTACGCTTCTATGTACTCAAGCATACAAAACTAGACGTCGGGTCGACAGATCAAGAGTAGCGCGACTGGGGGTTCATGTCAAGGATGCGGAATCTTGCCGCTGAGCTGGAACACGAACAGGCCTACGTGTCGATGCTGTACCGGCGCCTGGACACCCTCCGCGAGCGCACCCAGGCCGAGCTGGAGCGGGCCCTCGGCTACGAGGGCGGCGGCAACGTCCAGGCCCGGGTGGACCGGGACGCCTTCGTGGCCCGGCACAGCGGGCGCCTGGCCCAGCTGGCCGCGGCCGAGCACGGCCTGTGCTTCGGCCGCCTCGACCGCGCCGACGGCAGTCATCTGTACATCGGGCGGATGGGGCTGCTCGACGACGACCGCGAACCGCTTCTGGTGGACTGGCGCGCTCCCGCGGCCCAGCCGTTCTACCGGGCGACCTGGGCCGCCCCCAGCGGCGTGGTCCGCCGCCGGCACCTGCGGACCCGTGGCCGCCAGGTCCTCGGGATCGAGGACGACGTGCTGAACCCCGAGCTGCTGAGCGACGCCGAGCGCGAGGGCCTCAGCGGCGAGGCGGCCCTGCTGGCCGCCCTCACGGCCAGCCGCACCGGCCGCATGGGCGACATCGTCGCCACCATCCAGGCCGAGCAGGACCGGATCATCCGCGCCGACCTCCCCGGGATCCTGGTCGTCCAGGGCGGGCCCGGCACCGGCAAGACCGCCGTGGCCCTGCACCGGGCCGCCTACCTGCTCTATACCCACCGCCAGCGCCTGGCCCGCCGGGGCGTGCTGGTGGTCGGGCCCAACCCGACCTTCCTGCGCTACATCGAGCAGGTGCTCCCCTCCCTTGGCGAGACCGACGTGCTGCTGTCGACCGTCGGCAACCTGTTCCCGGGCGTGACCGCGACCGCCCAGGAGCCGGTCGAGGTGGCCGCCGTCAAGGGCGACACCCGCATGGTCGAGCTGCTGGCCGCGGCCATCACCGACCGCCAGCGGGTCCCCGACGCCGACATCGTGGTCGAGGTCGGCGGCCAGCGGCTCCGCCTCGACCCGGCCGCCGCCGAGCGGGCCCGTGACCGGGCCCGGGCGACCGGCGAGCCCCACAACCAGGCTCGGGCGACCTTCCGGCGCGAGGTGGTGGCCGCCCTCACCGACCAGATGGTGGCCGCCCTGACCCGCGACCTGCCTCAGCTCGACCTCCCCGAGGACGACGACCAGCTGGTCGACCTGTTCCCCGACGAGCGCCTCCTCGACCCCGACC
>DATENJ010000803.1:0-3656 GCA_035275125.1 Actinomycetes bacterium
AGCTCCCCCTGGCGGACCGCCCGGGAGTCGACGGCGACCCCGGCGACGACGGCGTCCGGGTCGGCGCCGGCCAGCCGCCCCCCGGTGGCCTCGGCGACCTCCTTCAGGGTGAACGGGATCACCCGGCCACCCCCAGCAGCGCCTTGAGCTCCTCGGCGGCGACCAGGCGGTCGTCGAAGGGGATCTTGTGGCCGCCGGCGAACTCCTGGCCCTGCTCGTGGCCCTTGCCGGCGAGCAGGACGGTGTCGCCCGGCCCGGCCATGGCCAGGGCGGCCCGGATGGCGGCCCGGCGGTCGACCTCGACCAGGAACCCGTCGGACCCGGCGCTCTGGGCCACGCCCTCGGCGACCTCGGCGACGATCGCCTCGGGGGCCTCGGAGCGGGGGTTGTCGGAGGTGACCACGGCCACGTCGGCCAGCCGCCCGGCGATCTCGCCCATCAGCGGCCGCTTGGCCCGGTCGCGGTCGCCGCCGCAGCCGAAGACCACGATCACCCGTCCGCCGGTGACCGCCCTGGCCGCCTGGAGCAGGTTGTCGAGCGAGTCGGGGGTGTGGGCGTAGTCGACCAGCACGGTGAAGGACTGGCCGGCCTCGACCCGCTCGAAGCGGCCGGGCACCCCGGCCAGACCCTCCAGCCCGCCGACGGCGGTGTCCAGGTCGATCCCGATGGCATCGGCCGCGGCCAGGGCGCCGAGGGCGTTGGCCACGTTGAACCGGCCGGCCAGCCGGAGCCGGACCGGCCGCGACCCGGCGGGCGAGCGCAGCCGGAAGCTGGTCCCCTCCAGGGAGGCGGCGACCTCGGTGGCCCGCCAGTCGGCGTCGGCCACGGTGCCGGTGGTCACGGTGGCCACCCCGGCCGTGCCGGCCAGCAGCCGGCCGTGGAGGTCGTCGAGGTTGACCACCGCCAGCGGCGTGAACTCGGCGGTGAACAGGCGGCGCTTGGCCAGGAAGTAGTCGTCCAGGTCGCGGTGGAAGTCGAGATGGTCCTGGGTCAGGTTGGTGAAGATGGCCGCCTTGAACCGGGTGCCGTCGACCCGGTGCAGGGCCAGGCCGTGGCTGGACACCTCCATGGCCGCGGCCTGCACGCCGGCGTCGGCCATGTCGGCCAGCAGCCGCTGGAGGTCGGGGGCCTCTGGGGTGGTGTGGACGGCCGGCCGGCGCTCGTCGCCGACCCGGACCTCGACGGTGCCGAGCACGCCGGGAACCCGGCCGGCGGCCCGGAAGATCGCCTCCAGCATGTAGGTGGTAGTGGTCTTGCCGTTGGTGCCGGTCACCCCGACCAGGTCGAAGCGGTCCGACGGGTGCTGGAAGAAGGTCGCCGCCAGCGGGGCCAGGGCGTCCCGGACGGCGCGGACGACCAGCTGGGGGGCTTCGATGTCGAGGGGCCGCTGCACGCACAGGGCGGCCGCGCCCGCGTCGAGGGCCTTGCCGGCCAGGTCGTGGCCGTCGACCCTGGCCCCGGGGACGCAGCAGAACAGCGCGCCCGGGACCACCCTGCGGGTGTCGAGGACGACGTCGGTGACCGTGGTCCCTGCGTCGCCGCGGAGCTCGCCCTGGACGGCCGGGGCGAGACTGGCGAGGGGGGCGCGCCGGGACGTCAAGGTCATGACCTTCGAGGCCCGCGTCGTCGGCTCGGACGGCCGGCGGCGGGTACGCCGGCGCCCGCTAGCGACCGCCATTCCCTGGCAGCCCGCGAAAGCCTAGCATCAGCGCTCCGCCTTGGCCGGTAAGGTCGGGACCACCCCGAGGCGCCGCAGGGCGGTGCTGGTCACCTCCCGGAACACCGGCGCCGCAACCGACCCGCCGTAGTAGCCGCGGGTCGGCTCGTCGATCACCACCGCCACCACCACCGCCGGCCGCTCGGCCGGGGCGAAGCCGATGAAGCTGCCGACATAGGCGCCCGGCCGGTAGCCGCCACGGACGGTGTCGGGCTTGCGGGCGGTGCCGGTCTTGCCGGCCACCCGCCACTCGTCGAGGGCGGCCAGGGTGCCGGTGCCGCCCTCCTCGACCACCCCCTGGAGGATCTTGGACAGGGACTTGGCGGTGCGGGCCGACAGCACCCGGCGGCCCGGCTTGCGGGCGGCCTTGGCGACCTTGCCGCGGGCGTCGACGGTGCCCCGCAGCAGGGTCGGCGGCCGCAGCACCCCGTTGTTGGCCACGGTGGCGTACACGCTGGCCATCTGGAGCACGGTCACGGCGACGCCCTGGCCGATGGCGTTGGTCCCGAGGTCGGTGCAGTACCAGCTCCTGGCGTCGCGGAGGATCCCCGGCGACTCGCCCGGGAGGTCGACGCCGCTCCGGCGCCCGTAGCCGAAGTCGACCTCGGCCTTGTAGAGCCGGCCGGCCCCAAGGTCCCTGGCGGCCATGATGGTGCCGACGTTGGAGGACTTGGCCACGATGTCGGCGAAGGTCATCAGCTCCGGGGCGTGGGAATGGGAGTCGTGGAAGGTCTTCTCCGGGCACAGCGGGATGTTGTCGGGGACGATCGTCTCGGTCCTGGGGGTGACGACGCCGTGCTGGAGGGCGGCCGCGGCGGTGATGGTCTTGTTGGTCGAGCCGGGCTCGAACACGTCGGCGATGGCCCGGTTCTTGCGCGCCTCGGGCTTGCTCTTGGCCATCTGGTTGGGGTCGAAGGTCGGCACGTTGGCCATCGCCAGGACCTCGCCGGTGCGGGGGCTCATCACCACCACCGAGCCGGCCTTGGCCTTGTGCGCGCGGACGGCCTGGTACAGGGCCTGCTCGGTCACGTACTGGAGGTGCTGGTCGATGGTGAGGACCAGGTCGGTGCCGGGCTCGGCCGGCTCGAGGGAACGCCGGCCCTGGGGGATGGCCCGTCCCTGCGGGTCGCGTTCCAGCTGGATCTTGCCCGGGTGGCCGCGCAGCAGCCCGTCGTACTGCTGCTCGATGCCGGCCTGGCCGTGGCCGTCGATGTCGACGAAGCCGAGGACCTGGGAGGCGACCGTGCCCGCCGGGTAGCGGCGGGCCACGTCGACCTCGACGAAGACCCCCGGCAGGTTCATCCGCTGGACCATGTCCCCCCTGACCTTGGGGACCCGGCGGGCCAGGTAGACGAAGCGGCCCTTGGAGGCCAGGCGGCCGGCCAGGGTGGCCCGCTTGGCGCCGAGGGTCCTGGCCAGGCGGGCGGCCGTGCGCGGCTTGTCCCTGACCAGGCGGGGGTCGGCCCAGATGGCCCGGGCCGGGACCGAGATGGCCAGGTCGTTGAGGTTGCGGTCGAAGATGCGGCCGCGGGTGGCCGGCAGGTCGATCACGGTGAGGCGCTGGCGGGCGGCGGCCTGGTCGAGGGAGCCGGCGTCGAACACCTGGAGGACGATCAGCCGCCCGGAGATGGCCAGGAAGCCCAACACGCTGAGGATCAGCAGGGCCAGCAGGCGGCGCTTGCCGTTGACCCGCCGACGCCTCGGCCGCAGCGGGCGTCGCCGCGGCCGACGGCGTGGCGGCGGCCTTCGGTTACCGCTTCCTCTCGGCTGCGGCACTCGCTTCCCCCCCTCAGGATTGATCCACCGGGGAACCCTCCGGGTTCCCCGGACCCCTCCCCCGGTGGCCTAGGGTTCGGCCAGGTAGCGCTTCAGCGGGAACGGGTCGCCGGCTGTCCAGCCGGACTGTTCGTCGCCTCGGGCGAGGCCGGCCCCGGGAGCG
>DATENJ010000804.1:0-2188 GCA_035275125.1 Actinomycetes bacterium
AGGTGTTCATATGAGGGCCATTGTCGGTGCTGTACAGGACGAAGGTGTCGTCGGCGATCCCGAGCTCGTCGAGCAGCGCCAGCAGCTCGCCCACGTGCTTGTCGTGGTCGATCATCGTGTCGTGGTAGGGCGACTGCCAGCGCCCGGCCTGCCCGACGCTCTCCGGCTTGGGATGGGTCTTCAGGTGCATGTGGGTGGTGTTCATCCAGACGAAGAACGGGGTCCCGGCCGACTGCTGGCGCCGGATGAAGTCCTTGGCCGCGGCGACGGTGTCGTCGTCGATCGTCTCCATCCGCTGCTTGGTCAGCGGGCCGGTGTCCTCGATGCGCTGCTTGCCGACGCGGCCGAACCGGCCCTCCTCGGTCGGGTCGTCCTCGGTGGTCGCCCACGAGTGGATCACCCCGCGGGGGCCGAACCGGTCCCGGAAGTTGGGGAAGTCGCTGGCTGGCGGCCAGTTCGGCAGCTCCGGCTCCTCCTCGGCGTTCAGGTGATAGAGGTTGCCGAAGAACTCGTCGAAGCCGTGCACGGTCGGGAGGAACTCGTTCTTGTCGCCCAGGTGGTTCTTGCCGAACTGGCCGGTGGCATAGCCCAGCGGCTTGAGCAGCTCAGCGATCGTCGGATCCTCGGCTTGCAGGCCCACGTCCGCTCCGGGGATCCCGACCTTGCTCAGGCCGGTCCGGAACACGCTCTGGCCGGTGATGAACGACGACCGCCCGGCCGTGCAGCTCTGCTCGCCGTAGGAGTCGGTGAACCGCATCCCCTCGGCGGCGACCCGGTCGATGTTGGGCGTCCGGTAGCCCATCAACCCGTCGCTGTAGCAGCTCAGGTTGGTGATGCCGATGTCGTCACCCCAGATGACCAGGATGTTCGGCCTGTCGCCGTCGCTCACCGCTGCACCTCCGCTCGCCCGCAGGCAGTCGACCGTCGCTGCTTCGAGTATCCGGTCCCCCAGGGTGAGCTGGCCTCACCCACGGAGGGTGATATGCGCGGTCCAGAGGTCCTCCACCGGCCACTGCCTGGCCCACTGGGCGGTGGCGATGTCGTAGTACGCGTGGGTCGCCGCGTCCGCCGGGGCGTACAGCTCGTGCAGGGCGTCGACGACGAACCCGTTGGCGCACAGCACGCGGACCCAGTCGCCGTGGCTTGGATGGAACTCGGTCCCACCACCCGGCCACTGCACCCGGTGCAGCCCTCGTTGCGGTCGCGCGAGCCGCTCCTGGGCGAATCCTTCCTGCTCCGGGACGCACAGCGTGGCCAGGACACTGTTGGTCAGGAACACCAGCCGCCCGCCCGGACGCAGCAGCCGGGCCGCCTCGGCAACCCAGCGCTCTGGGTCACACCAGACGCTGGCGCCGTACTCGCTGACCACCAGGTCGAAGCTGGTGTCGGGGAGGGGCACGTCCTCGGCGTTGGCCTCCAGAAGGGGGAACACCAGCCCGAAGCGCTGCTGGCAACGGCCGGCGGTGGCCAACTGCGCCGGGGTGAGGTCGACGCCGACCGGCCGTGCGCCCTGCCGGGCGAGCAGGCCGGACAGGTAGGCGGTGCCGCAGCCCAGCTCGAGCACGTCAAGGCCGGCGACGTCGCCGAGGACGCCCAGTTCGCGTTCGGGAACTCCGAACAGCCCCCAGGTGATCTCCTTCGCGGCCCAGGCCCGGTCGGCGTCCTCGTCGGTGAACTGCGAGTTCACGACTGTCCACAAGTCACGGTTGCGGGCAATGTCCGTCTCAGCCGGCACCGAGGATCCCTCCCATCGCCTCTGACCACGCCATGCTCGGCGTCGCGGCGTCGGTGCGCATCATCCGATCCGGGTGATCGGGCGTGTCAGCCGGTCCTGCTGTTCGCGACCTCGAGCCAGATGTCGGCGTGACACATCGCGCCTGGCTTGCACCAGCAGGCGAGGTCCTTGCCGGCCAGCTCCTGCCGGGCTGCCTCGACCAGCTCGGGATGGTCGGCCAGATACCGGCGGAACAGCGCGAGGGACTCCTCAAGCCCGTACTCCGCCACGGGGAAGGGGTTGCCCCAGCGCGTCGGCCGGGAGACAACCACGGCGCCAGGGGGCTTGCGCCACCCTCGCTTGCGGCTCAGCTGCAATCGCCTTGGCGTCATGGGACGGTTGGGGCGAGCACGGTGGGTCGGGAGCGGGCCGGGGTGCCGACGCGGTCGAGGACCTCGCCGGCCTGGGCGAGCA
>DATENJ010000805.1:0-2227 GCA_035275125.1 Actinomycetes bacterium
CCCGGGTCCTGGTCACCCGCCACCCAGCCGGCGCCCAAACCCACCACCACGGCCCCGGCGGCCACCACCCGTTGCCCTTGGCGGGGCGGCTGCAGGCCGCGATGGCCCTGTTGCCCCCGATCCTTGGGGGTGCGCCCAGCCAGCCGCTGGATGTCGGGCGGGCCAGCCGGGTCGTCCAGCCCGCCCAACGCACCGCCCTGGCCGTCCGCGACGGCGGCTGTGTCTTCCCCGGCTGCGCCCGGCCGCTGGCCTGGTGCGAGGCCCATCATCTGCTCCACTGGCTCCAGGGCGGCCCGACCGACCTGGCCAACCTCGCCCTGCTGTGCCGCGCCCATCATCGAGCGGTCCACGAGGGGGGCTGGCACCTGGCCCGCGGCCCCGACGGCAGCCTCTCCGCGACCCCGCCGTACCGGCGACATCCCGCCGCCCGACGACAACCCACCGCCGCCTGAACCGCGACGATTCTGAGGACCCGAGCCTCGCAGCCAGTAGGGTCGGCGACCGTTGGCGACTACTGGTTGGCGACCGTCTTGTTGGCCGCTGTCTTGCTGGCCTATGCCCGGCGGCTGAACCGGCTCACCACGAGCCGTAGCGGGATGAGCGTCGTCCAGATCACGGCCGCGTACTGGGGAGCGAACATGGCCAATGGCATGACCGCCCCGAAGACCAGCAGCATCCCGGCCAGTGTCCGGCTGAAGCCGGTGCGGACCTCGTCCGGGACGGGCTCGGTGAGCAGGTCGCGGCGTTCGGGGCGGGTCACGTCCAGCCACACCACCAGTTGCAGGGCCATCGCGGCGATGAACGCCGCCGCGTAGATGGCGACGGCCAGGGGGCGCTCGTGGTAGTCGCTGAGCAGCCGGACCGGGAACGGCATGATCGCGATCAGGCCAAGGAACAACAGGTTCCGCGTGAGGACGGTGTAGTCCACGCGGGCGATGACGCCGAAGATGCGGTGGTGCGCGAGCCACAGCTGGCCGAGGATCAGGAAGCTCAGGGCGTAGGCGCCGAGGGCCGGCAGAAGCTGGTGGAGGGCGGTGGTGAAGGCGGCGCCGTGCAGGCCCGGCCGCACCTCCAGGTTGATGGTGAGCAGGGTGATGGCGATGGCGAAGATGGCGTCGGAGAAGGCAAGGACCCGGCCCGCCTCGACCGGCCCGCCCCACAGGACAAGCTGCTGCTTGCGGGCCTGCTGTCGCCGCTCCTGGCGCCTGGCGCGGCGCCGTGCGCGCCAGGCGCCCAGCGTGTGCGACAGGTCGCGTGCGGTCATGGCCGGCAGCTTACGCGCGGGGGCGGCCAGCCACGCCGCCGGCTACAGCAGGCTGGAGTAGGCGACCACGCCGCGTTGGCAGGCGTCGACGGCGGAGCGGGAGGTGGCCTGGACCTGGGGGTCGTCGGCGACCAGGGCGATCTGGCGGAGCAGGTCGATCAGCTGTTTGGTGACCCGGACGAAGTCGCCGGGGGTGATGTCCTCGGTGGCGAGGACGTCCTCGAGGGGGTCGCCGCTGGCCCAGCGGTGGGCGGGGTCGGCGAAGCCCGGGTCGAGCTGGCGGGTCAGGGTGAGGCCGCCGGCCTGCTCGTGGGCGTGGACCTCTTCCTGGAGCTTGGTGAGGGCGGCAAGCGCGTCCTCGACCGCCCGGGTCGGGGCGAGCGGCCCGTCGCCAGGGGGGCCCTCGGCGCCGCGGGTCTCGAAGACCAGGCTGGAGACGCAGGCGGCCAGCTCGGCCGGGTCGAGCCCGCGCCACACTCCGCGGTGCATGGCCTCGACCACCACCAGGTCGGTCTCGGCGTAGACGCGGCGCAGGGTCTCGCCCTTGTCGGTGAGGGTGAAGCCGTTGACGTAGCCGAGGCTGCCCAGCACCTCGAGCACCCGGTCGAAGGTCCGGACCAGCGAGCCGGTGCGGCGCCGGACCCGCTCGGACAGGGTCTTCTGCTCCTTGGCCAGCTGGTCGTGGCGGTGCATCCACTTCTCGTGGGCGGCCAGGTCGGGACAGCCGTGGACCGGGTGCCCGCGCAGCTCGGCCCGGAGGGCGGCCAGCTCCTGGTCGTCGGCCCCGGCCCGGCGCTTGCGGCGGGGCCGTGGCCGCTCGGGCGGGTCAAGTTCGGAAAGGGCCCTGGCCACATACGACTTGAAGCGGGGGCTCTTGGGGCTGAGCTGGCGGGGCATGGCCACCTTGCCGACGCGGACCGGGACGCCCCCGAGGTCGCGCACGGCGACCCGGCGGACGCGCCG
>DATENJ010000806.1:0-5796 GCA_035275125.1 Actinomycetes bacterium
CGCTCGGCGGCCTCGGCCGGCCGTGACGACAGGAGCAGGAGGAGGCCGCCGCAGAACGCCAGCAGGGCCAGGCGCATAAGGAGCCGGCGCCTGTTGGGCGCCGGCTGCGCGAGTTGCACCCGGTCCACCATCGACCTCCACTAAAGATTGCAACCACTCTCCGAGAACCTTGCCCACGGAGAGCGTCGATCACTGGGTGTATCGGCGAGGGCGTCTGATTCCTGTAGCCCTGCGTTTCCTGGTGATTTGGGCGTTCTGTCGGCGCCGGGAGTGGTCTGCGTGACGCCGGGCTTGGCATGATGCGAGCATGCGTGTATGGGACAGGCACCGATGACCGGGTCCAGCGAGCCGCTGGTCTCGGTGGTCGTGCCGGCCAACAACGAGGCGGCCACGGTCCCGGCGTTCGTCGAGAAGACGGCCAAGGCGTTCGCCGACATGGGCCGGCCGTGGGAGCTGGTCTACGTCGACGACGGCTCCAGCGACGGCACCGCCGCCGCCGTCGAGGGCGAGGCCGCCCGCGAGCCGCGGATCCGCCTGGTCCGCCAGCGCCGCCGTCTCGGCCTCACCGAGGCCCTCAACCGGGGCTTCCGAGAGGCCCGCGGCGACATCATCGTGTTCCTCCCCGCCGACCTCGAGTCCGACCCCGAGGTCGACGTGCCCCTGCTGCTCGGCAAGCTCGACCAGGGCTACGACGTCGTCGCCGGCTGGCGCCAGGGCCGCCGCGACGGCAAGCGGGTGGCCAGCCGGATCGCCAACGTCGCCTGCCGGCTGCTGTTCGGCCTCGAGGTCCACGACCTGAACTGGATCAAGGCGTTCCGCCGCGAGGTCACCGACGGCCTCGCCCTGCGCTCCCAGTGGCACCGCTACATCCTGGTCATGGCCCACCACGAGGGCTACCGGATCGGCGAGGTCAAGGTCCCCTACCGGCCCCGCGAGGCCGGCCGGTCCAAGTTCGGCCTCGGGCGCCTGCCGGTGTCGGCCATCGACGTGGTGACCCTCAAGTTCCTGCTCACCTTCCAGCGCAAGCCGATCATCTTCTTCGGCGGCCTCGGCTCGGCCCTGATCGGCGCCGGGCTGCTCGTCTGGGTCTACCTCGGCTGGCTGTTCCTGGCCACCCAGACCCAGCGCCGCCCCCTCATGCTCGCCGCCGGCATCGCCATCCTGTCCGGCCTGCTGATCGTGCTCGTCGGCTTCCTTGGCGAGCTGGTGGTGAACGTCTCGGAGCGGGTCGAGCGCCTGGAACGGCGGCTCCACCGAGATCCCGACCCCGGCCCTTGAGCGCCACCGAGGCACCTCCCTCCGGCTCCTCGGCATCCGACGCGGCGCCGGCGGCGCCCGACCCTCGGCCTCCCCGCGGCCGGGCCTGGACCTGGGTCGCCGTCGCCCTGGCCAGCCTGGCCGCGTTCGTGGCCCTGAGCTGGCCCCTGGCCCTGCACCCGGACAACTTCTGGACGATGGCCGGCAACCGGCGGGTGGCCGCCGAGCCCAACTTCGTCAACCGGCCCGGCGGCATGCACGGCGGCGACCACCTCCAGAACGTCTTCATCCAGTCGGTGATCGTCGACAACCTCCGCGCCCTGCGCAGCCCCTATCTCGACCTGCGCGAGGGGGCCGCCGGGCCGGCCCCGCTCAGGACCACCTCCCTTGACGTCCCCTGGACGGCCCTGCTGGCGCTGGCCTGGCCGGTCGTCGGCCTGGTGCCGGCCTACAACCTTGGCCTCGCCCTGTCGTCGGTGCTCTGCGGGCTGGCCGCCTTCGCCTGGCTGCGCCGCCACACCCGCTGGCCCCTGCTGGCCGCCGCCGGGGCGCTGGCCTACGCCTTCACCCCCCACCGGATGTTCCAGCTGACCAGCCACTTCAACGCCGTCATGTGGTGGGCCTTCCCGGCCGCCCTGCTGGCCTTCGAGGTGATGATCGAGCGGCGCCGGGCCGGGCGGCGATGGGGCTGGCCGGCGGCCGGGCTGGCCGCGGTCACCCTGACCGTCGCCACCAGCGGCGAGTTCCACCTGATCCTGTACCTGACCGGGCTGCTCGGCTACCTGGTCGTCTGGACGCTGGTGGCCGCCCTTGCTCGCCGGAGGGAGGTCCCGTGGGGGCCGCTGGCCGCGGTGGTGGTCACCCTCGGGGTCGCCTGCGCGTACGTGCTGGCAGCGTTCCACTCGGTGTTCAAGGGGTCGGTGGCCGGCGAGAACGGCAGCTGGCAGCAGGTCGAGCTCTACTCCCCCAGCTCGGTCTGGGCGCTGGTCCACAAGAGCTTCGGCACCCAGGGCGAGGGGCTCGTCTACCTCGGCTGGCCGCTGCTCGTGCTGGCCGGCCTCGGCCTGGTCGCGGTGCTGGTCAGGCGCCGGGCGGCGCTCGTCTACGCCGTCCTGGCCGTGCCCCTGGTCGTGCTCATCTACGGGGCGCGGGCCAACATCGCCGGGGTCCGGGTGTACCGGTTCCTGTTCGACCACCTGCCGTTCCTCTCGCTCCAGCGGGTCCCCGAGCGCCTGATGGTGGTGACCGCCCTTGTCCTGGTCCTGCTGGCGGTGAGCGCCCTCGACGTGGCCGGCGAGCTGCTGGCCGGGCGGCGCCGGGCCCTGATGGCCGCCGGGGTGGTCCTGTGCCTGGCCAGCGTGGCCCTGCTGGCCGACTACCGGGTGTCCAGGAACCGCCTGGAGCCGGACCGGGCCGACAACCGGGTGGTGGCCGCCCTGCGGACGACCGGGGAGCGGGCCGGGCCGGTCCTCGGGGTCCCGATCATGGCCCAGGCGGTCACCTGGAACTCCTCCTCCACCTATATAGGAGCGCAGAGCCGCCGGCGGGTCCTCAACGCCTACAACCAGACCCCGGCCCCCTGGCAGGCCGAGCGGGTGGCCCGCCTCGACCCGCTCAACCGCGGCCAGGCCGACCCGGCCGCCCTGGAGGTCCTGCGCCAGACCGGCACCAGGCAGGTGGTGGTGATCGACGAGCCGCGGGTGTTCGTCCCCGGCGAGGCCCAGGCCACCGTCGACCGCCTGGTCGCCAGCGGCCGGTTCCGGCTGGTGACCCGGGACGGTCCCCTGACGCTGCTCGAGCTGACCGGCTGAGCCCGGCCGTCACAGGTCGCGGCGGCGGAAGGCGGCCACGGCCAGGGCCAGGCAGGCCACCGGGTAGGCGAGCCCCCAGGCGAGCATCGCCGGGGCGATCGCGACGGTCGCCCCGAACGGCACCCCGACGTCGTCGCCGCCGTTGGCGAACGAGCTGGCGGCCAGGACGCTCGGCGGCAGCACGTGGAAGGACGCGCCGCGCCAGACCGCGTCGGACGGCAGCAGCAGGCTCACCGCCGTGCCCAGGTTGGCCATGAGCTCGTTCCCCGGCGGGATGGTGCTGACGAACCCGATGATCCCGCCGAGCCAGGCCAGCCCGAACAGGACCAGCATGACGACCCCGTTGGCCAGCGTCGGCAGCACGGTGCTGCCGAGCAGGCTGACCGCGAGCAGGATCAGCACCTCCAGGACCATCAGGGCGATGGCCCGGGTGGCGTCGCCGGGCTGGTAGCCGGCCACCACCCGGGCGACCAGCAGCAGGGCGACGCTCATCACGACCACGTAGGCGACCAGCAGGCCGGACAGGGCGAGGAAGCGGCCGAGCAGGTACTCGAGGCGGCTGAGGGGCCGGGCGAGCACGGCGTGAAGGGCGCCCGAGTCGATCTCGGGCGAGACCGAGGCCGCCCCCAGGAACAGCCCGAGCAGCGCGGCCAGGAACTGGACGCCGTACAGCCCGAGGAGGACCAGGATGGTCGACATGGCCAGCAGCTCCTCGCGACCATTCAGCTCGCCGCCCAGCGGCCCGGGCTCCGACAGGCTGGCCTCCTGGTTGGCGTAGAGGAGGGCGAACCCGACCGCGAACAGGGCCACGAAGGCCACGCTGAGCAGCACCCCGGCCAGCACCAGCCGGCGCCGGCGGGCCTCAAGCACCGTCCAGCGGGCCACCACCAGGACGCTCACCCTTCACGCACCTCCCCGACCAGCTCGACGAACACGTCCTCCAGCGACCGCTGCACCGGGACCAGCCCGTACAGCCGGTAGCCGGAGCCGACCAGCAGCCGGGCCAGGTCGGGGGCGACATCCAGGGTATCGACGGCCAGGGTGACGGCGGTGCCCTCGACCCCGACGACCTGGCCGTGCCGGCCGAGCAGCGCCAGCAGCTCCCGGTCGGCCCGGTCGAGCAGCAGCCGCAGCTGGGTCACGGCCCCGGCCAGGTCGTCCAGCGGCCCGCTGGCCAGCACCCGGCCCTGGCTGACGATGGCCACCCGGTCGCAGACCGCCTCGACCTCGGTGAGCAGGTGGGAGTTGAGGAACACGGTGACCCCGGCGGCGGCCAGCTCCCGGACCAGCTCGCGGACCTCGCGGCGGCCCACCGGGTCGAGGGCCGAGGTCGGCTCGTCGAGCAGGACCAGGTCGGGCCGGGCCAGCAGGGCCAGGGCCAGGCCGAGGCGCTGGGTCATGCCCTTGGAGTAGCGGCGGACCCGCTCGCCGCCCCGGCCGGCCAGGCCGACCCGCTCCAGCAGCTCGGGGATGCGCCCGGCCAGCTCGGCGCCGCCGAGGCCGGACAGGCGGCCGTGGAAGTCGAGCAGCTCGGCCCCGGTGGCCCACTCCTGGAAGCGGAAGTGCTCGGGCAGGTAGCCGACCCGGCGGCGGGCGGCCGGCTCGGCCGGCGACCGGCCGAACACCCGCGCCTCGCCGCCGCTGGGCCGGACCAGGCCGAGCAGGATCTTCATGGCGGTGGTCTTGCCGGCCCCGTTGGGCCCGAGGAAGCCGAACACCTCCCCCGGCTGGACGGTCAGGGTCAGGTCGTGGAGGGCGACCCTGGTCCCGAAGGCCTTGCGCAGGCCGGACGTGGCGATCGCCGGGACCGCGCTGCCGGTCCCGGCGATCCCCGCCGTCTGGTCAGCCGAGGCTGTTCGCGACATCGAGCGCCTCGTCGGAGCCGACCACCCCGGCAACCCCCCAGATGTGCCCGTCCCGCTGCCAGAGCAGGGCGTGGAGCCGGCCGGTCTGGTCGGCGAAGCTGAGCGCCTCGGCGCCGTCGACCGTCGCCGGCCGGGACCGGACCTCGTCGGCCGGGACCGGCAACGGCAGGGTGGTGCGCCAGTCGCCGATCGCCTTGAGCTGGGCGACGGTCTCGGCCGGCAGGCCGGGCAGGCCGAGCACGACCTCGCGGAGCTCCTCGAGGCTGGCTCCGCCCTCGGTGGTCAGGCCGACCGTCCCGGCCTTGCCGACCAGCAGGGCGGGACCGCCGTCGCGTCCCGCGAACTGCTGCACGACCGCCGCCGGGACCTGCACGACCAGCTGGGTGCCGTCGTACCGCTCGGGCAGTGCCGCGTCCGGCCGGCCGTGGCTCCGCAGGTAGGCGAGGGCGCGGTCGCGGTCGAAGGTGATCCGGGCCTCCCGGGCCTTCGAGACCACGACCCGCTGGGGGGTGCGCTCGACGCCGCCGGGCAGCACCGCCGGGTCGACCGCGGGGACGGCGAACCCGGCGATCCGGCCGGCCTCGGCCAGGTCGGCCACGACCTCCGGGTCGCCGAAGCCCGAGACCTGGAGGGCGTCGCCGGTGAACACGCCGGTCTGGACGAGCCCGCCGACCACGTCGGCGACCTGGTTCGACTGGGCCGGGTCGAGGGAGATGGCCTGGAACCGCTGGCTGCGGAACTGGGCCAGGAACCCGGCCGCGGCGGCCCGGCCGCCCGGGGTGACCAGCAGCCCGGCCAGCACCAGGGCCGCGACCAGGCCGGCGGCCACGGCCCGGGACCTTGCCCCCAGCCGGGCCACCCGC
>DATENJ010000807.1:0-6585 GCA_035275125.1 Actinomycetes bacterium
TCCGCCCCGACCTGCCCCCCGCAATCAACCAGGTCATCACCCAAGCCATGGCGAAATCCCCAGCCGACCGGTTCCCAACCTGCCGCGCCCTGGTCACCGCCGCCCGCCAAGCCCTCACCCAGCCCCACCCGCCGGTTCCAACCACGCCGCAACCTCACCGTCCGGTGCCTGGCGCCCCGGGCTCCACCCGCTGGCCCGCGGTGGCGGCTGCGGTCGAGGGGTACCTGCCTCTGCGGCGGGCGGCGCGGCGGGTGCGGGGCGCGTTGTGGGTGTCGGTCCTGCTCGCCCTGGGCAGCGCGGGCGCGAACCTTGGCGACACCTCGGTCGTCCGGCAGCTGGCGGGGGACGGCGCGTCCTCCGGCGATCTCTATCTGTGGGTTGGGCTGGTTCAGGCGGCGTGGTTCCTGGTCACGGCCGGGCTCTGGCTGGGCTGGTTCCGGCGGGCCTATCTGAACCTGCCGGCCCTGGGGGCCAGGCGGCTGCGCTACCGCCGCTGGTGGGCTGTTGGGGCCTGGCTGCTCCCAGTGTTCAGCCTGTTCCGGCCCAAGCAGCTGCTGAACGACATCTGGCGGGCCAGCGACCCCGACCTGCCCCCCGACGAGGGCGACGCCTGGCGCGGGCGCCCGGTCGCCGAGCTGCTCGGCTGGTGGTGGCTGGCCTTCCTGGCCTCGGTCCTGGTGCGCAGCATCACCACCGAGGCCGTCCATTCCGCCGCCGACCTCATGCTCCTCGGCCTGCTCCCCGACCAGCTCGACCGCTTCCAGGCCTCGGCCGGCATGCAGATCGCGGCCGACCTGCTCACCGTGGTCTGCGGCCTCCTCGCCCTGCGGGTCGTCCGCCGCACCACCACCCGCCAGCACGACCGCGCCACCCGCCTGGCCGCCACCGGCGCCCTCACGAGGGCGAGCTGACGACGAAGTTCAGGAGCCGGTCGGGGACCACGACGACCTTGTCGACCGACCTGCCCGTCAGGTGCCCCTGGACGCGCCGGTCGGCCCGCGCGGCCGCCTCGAGCTCGGCCCGGCTGAGCCCTCTGGCCACCCGCACTGTCGCCCGCAGCTTGCCGTTGACCTGGATCGGGATGGTCACGACGTCCCCGAGCAGCTCCTCGGGACCGGCTTCCGGGTACGCCTCCCGGGCCAGTGAGGAGTCGTGGCCCATCCGCTGCCACAGCTCCTCGGCGATGTGGGGCGCGAGCGGGGCGAGCAGCAGGACCTGCGCCTCGGCGACCTCCCGCGGGACACCGTCGGGGAAGGTCGCGGTGACGTGGTTGTTCAGCTCGGTGATCCGGGCGATGGCGGTGTTGAACCGCAGCGCCTCGATCCCGGCCCGGACCGCCGCGACGGTCCGGTGCAGCAGGCGGCGCGTCTCCTCGGGTGCCGGTCCCTCCACAACCCGGTGGGTGCCGGTGTGCTCGTCGACCACCGTGCGCCAGACCCGCTGGAGCAGGCGGTACGACCCGACGATGGCTCTGGTGTCCCAGGGCCGCGCCTGGTCGAGCGGCGCGGTGAACAGCTCGTAGACCCGTAGGGTGTCGGCACCGTAGGCGTCGTAGATCTCGTCCGGGCTGACCGAGTTCTTGAGGCTCTTGCCCATCTTGCCGTAGCCCTGGTTGACCCGGGTGCCGTACCAGAACCAGCCGCCGTCCCGGGCCTCGACCTCGGCCGCGGGTACGTGGAACCCACGGTCGTCGGTGTAGGCGTACGCCTCCACGTACCCCTGGTTGAACAGGCGGCGGAACGGCTCGTCGGCGCTGACCTGACCCAGGTCGTAGAGCACCTTCTGCCAGAAGCGGGCGTAGAGCAGGTGCAGGACGGCCTGCTCGACCCCGCCGACGTACAGGTCGACGCCACCTGGGTCGCCCGGCGACCGCGGCCCCATCCAGTAGCGCTCGTTCTCCGGGTCGGCGAACCGTTTGTCGTTGTCCGGGTCGGCGTAGCGGATCTCGTACCAGCACGACCCCGCCCACTGGGGCATGACATTCAGCTCGCGGCGGTACGTCTTCTCGCCGTCGCCGAGGTCAAGCGTCACCTCGGTCCAGTCCCCGGCCCGCGACAACGGTGGCAGCGGGACGCTGTCGCCGTCGTCGGGGTCGTACGCCGCCGGCCTGAAGTCGGCCACCTCCGGCAGCTCGACCGGCAGCACCGACGCCGGGAGGGCGACCGGCAGGCCGTGCTCGTCGTACACGATCGGGAACGGCTCGCCCCAGTACCGCTGCCGCGAGAACAGCCAGTCGCGGAGCCGGTAGGTGGTCTCGGCCCGGCCGGCGCCGTGCTCCTCCAGCCAGGCCACGACCCGCTCCCTCGCCTCGGCGAGGCCCAGCCCGTCGAGGAAGCCGGAGTTGATCACTTGGCCCTCACCGAGGTACTCCCGGCCCTCCCAGCTCTCGGGCGGCCGGACGGTGCGAATGATGGGCAGCCCGTTGCGCTCCGCGAACCGCCAGTCGCGCTCGTCCTGGCCGGGGACGCCCATGACCGCGCCCGTCCCGTAGCCCGAGAGCACGTAGTCGGCGACGAAGACCGGCATCGACGCGCCGTTGAGGGGGTTGGTGGCGAACGAACCGGTGAACACCCCGGTCTTGGCCTTCGTATCCGCCAGCCGGTCCATCTCCGAGCGCCGGGAAGCCGCCTGCTCGTACGCCGCGACCGCGGCCGGCGGCGTTGCGGCGCCCGTGGTCCAGCGCGCCGGCGTGCCCTCGGGCCAGGTCGGCGCGGTCAGGGCGCCGACCATCGGGTGCTCGGGCGCGAGCACCAGGTAGGTTGCCCCGAAGACGGTCTCGGGCCGGGTCGTGAAGACCTCGATCGCCCCGCCGGGCGACGCGAACCGCAGCAGTGCCCCCTCGGAGCGGCCGATCCAGTTGCGCTGGATCTCCTTGACCCCGCTCGGCCAGTCGAGCCGGTCGAGGTCGTCCAGCAGCCGGTCGGCGTAGGAGGTGATCCGCAGGATCCACTGCCGCAGGGGGCGGCGGAACACCGGGAAGTTCCCGCGCTCGCTCCGGCCGTCGGCGGTGACCTCCTCGTTGGCGAGCACCGTCCCGAGGCCGGGACACCAGTTCACCGGCGCCTCCCGCAGGTACGCCAGGCGATGGTTGTCCACCACCTGCCGGCGCTGGAGGTCGGTCAGCTCCTCCCAGCTCCGGCCGAAGGGGTTGGCACCCTCGTCAGGCATCCGGGCGTGGGCGTCGAGCTCCGCGACCAGCTCGGACACGGGGCGGGCCCGGCCAGCGTCCCGGTCGTACCAGGCGTTGAAGATCTGCAGGAAGATCCACTGGGTCCAGCGGTAGTAGGACGGGTCCGAGGTGACGATGCTGCGGCGCAGGTCATGTGCCAGTCCCAGCCGGCGGAGCTGCCGCCGGAACGCCACGATGTTCCGCTCGGTGGAGACCCGGGGATGCTGGCCGGTCTGGATCGCGTACTGCTCGGCGGGCAGGCCGAACGCGTCGAAGCCCATGGTGTGGAGCACGTTGTGGCCGTTCATCCGCAGGTAGCGACCGTAGACGTCGCTGCCGATGAAGCCGAGCGGATGGCCGACATGCAGCTGGTCGCCGCTGGGGTAGGGGAACATGTCGTTGACGAAGACCTTCGGCCGGTCGCGGACCCGCTCGAACCCGTCGCGCAGGCTGCCAGCCGGGTTCGGCGTGTGGAAGGTCCCCTCGCGCTCCCAGCGGTCCTGCCAGGCCCGCTCGATGCGCCCGGCCAGGGCGGCGGTGTACCGGAACGGCGGGATGTCCTCGGGCTCGGTCATGGTGCCGGCGTACGCGAGCCACTCATGACCGGAAGGCTACCGCGTCCGGTCCGCTCGTCCCACATACAATTCGACGGCCGCTGCCGAACAGCCGGGAGGGACCGCTGGTGGGTGAGTTCGTACGTCTGGAGGTCGACGAGGCGAGCCGGGTCGGGACCATCCGGCTCGACCGGCCGCCTGTCAACGCGCTCAACAACCAGATCCAGGAGGAGCTGCGGGAGGCGGCGGCCGAGGCCGGGCGGGACGAGCGGGTCGGGGCGGTCGTGCTCTGGGGCGGGGAGAAGGTGTTCGCCGCCGGAGCCGACATCAAGGAGATGAACGGGCGCAGCTTCGCCGGCATGTCGGCCCGGACGACCGACCTCGGGCATGCCTGCGAGGCGCTGGCGCGCATCCCCAAGGTGGTGATCGCGGCCGTCACCGGCTACGCCCTCGGGGGCGGCTGCGAGGTGGCCCTGACGGCCGACTTCCGGTTCGCGGCCGACGACGCCAAGTTCGGCCAGCCGGAGATCCTGCTCGGCGTCATCCCTGGGGCCGGTGGCACCCAGCGCCTTCCCCGGCTGGTCGGGCGGTCCAAGGCCAAGGAGATGATCTACTCGGGCCGCTTCTACGGGGCCGAGGAGTGCAAGGCGATGGGCCTGGTCGACGAGGTCCACCCGGCGGCCGAGGTCTACCAGCGGGCCTGTGCGGCCGCGGCCGGCTACGCCAAGGGCCCCGGCCTGGCCCTGCGGGCGGCCAAGCAGGTCATCGACGCCGGCCTTGAGACCGGCATCGACGCCGGGCTGGTGCTGGAGCGGCAGGCCTTCTACTCCCTGTTCGCCACCGAGGACGCCGCCGAGGGCATGGCCTCGTTCGTGGCCAACGGTCCCGGCAAGGCCACCTTCAGGAACCGCTAGCCCGCAGGGCCTCGGCGGCCCGGTCGGGGTCGACCACGTTGATGACCACCCCGGTGCCCAGCTCGAACCCGCCGTAGGTGGTGAGGCGCGGGAGCAGATGCAGGTGCCAGTGGAAGTCGTCGACCCCCGGCGGGGCCGAGTGCAGGACCAGGTTGTAGGGGGCATGGTCCCCGGCGACCCCGCGGAAGCGCCGGAGCAGGTCGCGCAGGGCGCCGGCCACGGCGGTGTCGTCGTCGCCGTCGGCGACCTCGAAGCGGGGCCGGTGACCCTCGGGCACGAGCAGGGCCTCGAACGGGGCCGCCGACGCCCACGGGCAGATGGTGAACAGGTCCCCGGACCGGCCGACCAGCCGGGGGCCGTCGCGTTCGGCGGCGACGGTCGCGCAGGCGGCGCAGTCCCGAGCGGTAAGCCGGTCCAGCTCGGCCTGGACGCGGTCGGGCCGCTCGGCGGTGGCGAACACCTGGCTGTGCGGGTGCTCGAGGGAGGCGCCGGCGGTGCGGCCCTGGTTGACGATGATCAGCAGCGCCCCCAGCGGCTCCTCGCGGTGGGCGGCCAGCCGCTCCCGCCAGGCCCGCATGGCCCGCGCCACCTCCGGCACCTCCAGGTCGGCCAGGGTGGCCAGGTGGTCGGGGTTGTGGATGACCACCTCGTGCACCCCGGCCGTCGGCGCCGACCGGTAGAGCCCCCCGTTGTGCCTGGCCGTGGTCAGGGGGCCGGCGAAGGCGGGGAACTTGTTCGGGACGACCCGGACATGCCAGCCGGGCCGGTCGGGCTCGGTGCCCGGGTCGCGGTCGGCCCAGACCTCGGGCGGGGTCATGTGCTCGTTTCCCGGGCAGAACGGGCAGCCGAGCGGGCCCCTCGGGGCACCGACGTCGCCAAGGAACGCCTCCGGCCGGGCCGCCCGACCCGCCGTGATCGCCACCCAGCCGCCGCCGAGGGGGTCCTGACGCAGCTCACCAGGGGCGTTGGGCAGCGCCGGCGGTGGCAGGGTGCGGCTCATGGGCCCGCAGCCTAGAGCATCCGGAGGCCGGGGGTGTGGACAGCCCGGCAAAGGGTTGGCCCGTTGCGGCATCATGGTCGGCGGCCCGGGCACCGTCCGGGACTGGCCATCCCTGGAGGCAGCGTTGAAGATCCTGGTCACCGTCAAGCGCGTGCCCGACACGGCCGCCGAGAAGCGGCTTGACCCGGCGGACAAGACGCTCGACCGCGAGTCGGTCGAGACGATCCTGAACCCGGTCGACGAGTACGCCGTCGAGGAGGCCCTGCGGCTCAAGGAGCAGCACGGCGGCGAGGTCGTGGTCCTGTGCATGGGCCCGCCGTCGGCCCTGGCCACGGTGCGCAAGGCGCTGTCCATGGGCCCGGACGCGGCCGTCCACGTCCACGACGGCGCCATCCACGGGTCGTGCGCCTTCAACACCGCCAAGGTCCTGCAGGCGGCCATCCGCCGGGTCGAGCCCGACATCGTCCTGTGCGGCTCGGAGTCGACCGACGCCCGCACCTCCCTGGTCCCCAGCGCCCTGGCCGAGTACCTGGGCTGGCCGGGCCTGACCGGGGCCAAGCAGCTGGAGGTGGACGGCTCGACCGTCCGCGTCCACCGTGAGACCGAGAGCGGCTATGACCTGGTGGAGGCCGACGGCCCGGCCGTTGTCAGCGTGGTCAAGGGCATCAACGAGCCCCGCTACCCGTCGTTCAAGGGCATCATGGCCGCCAAGTCCAAGCCGGTGACCGACTATTCCCTGGCCGACCTGGGTATTGACCAGGGCGAGGTCGGCACCGCCGGCGCCACCACCGAGGTCGTCGACTTCGCCCCCCGGCCCCCCCGGCAGGCGGGCCAGCAGGTCAAGGACCCAGGGGACGGCAGCGCCGCGGTCGAGCTGGCCGAGTTCCTGGCCGGGCACAAGTTCATCTGAGACGGGGAGCGTAACGCGATGTCGCGAGTTCTCGTTCT
>DATENJ010000808.1:0-17595 GCA_035275125.1 Actinomycetes bacterium
CGTCTCCCATCGCTACCTCATGCCGCCCGCTGCTGCTCCTGCGCGCTGTTATTGTGCTGTTGGAGCGCTGTGCTACCGTTCATGAGACGCGATGGAATGCAAAACCGCAGGTCAGCATGGGGATGTAGCTCAGTTGGCAGAGCGCCTGCTTTGCAAGCAGGGGGTCGTGGGTTCGAGTCCCATCATCTCCACCACAACCCCCCGGGTCGGCGCCCACGAGCAGCCCGGCGCCCTGGACCAGCTCGTCCAGGGCGGCGGCGATGGACTCATCACGACCGGCCATCACGTGTTGGTAGCGCAGCGCCACCGCCGGCGAGGTGTGGCCCATGCGCTCCATCAGCTTTCAGAGCTCGGCAAGAGAACGAGACAGGAGGTCTTCGACCTGTGCCCAGGAGAACCACGGTTCGGTGCCGTAGGCCTTCCAGCCGTGGTAGACGACACCGAGCTGGAACAGCCAGCGCGCTCGGAACAGCTCCATGCTCTCCAGGGTTTGGCCGGTCGATGCCTCATACAGCTGCACGAACGGGTTCTCTCGCGGCGGCCCGTAGGGCGCAGCGCCCCTCAGGTGCGACAGCGCGACGAGCTGGCCGACATCTGAGCGCGGATCGCTGATCAGCGCCTGCTCCCAGTCGACGACGCCGACCAACTGTTGGTCCCGGAAGAGGTAGTTGAACGGGTTGGGGTCGCCATGACACAGCGCGAGTCGGCCACCGCTCGGGGTTGACTCCCGCAGTCTCGCCAGTGCTCGGTTGAGCAGCGGCTCGTCGGCGCAACCGAATGCAGGCATCCGCCGCGCAACTGTCTCCACTTCCCCCCTGAACGCCTCGACAGGTGAACTCGGCACACCCAGGAAGTCCAGGCCCGCGGCCTCCCAGTCGAGCGCGTGGATCCCGGCGAGCGCCGCCGCGAAGACCGGAAGGTCGGCGGAAAAAGTGGCGAAGTCGACCTCGGGCGCGGGCATGTGGGGAGCGTCGATCGACTCGAGAAGCAAGAACGGTGACCCGAAGAAGCGAGGATCGCTCTCCGCGGCGAGTAGGTCTGGCACCGGCACCGCCGCGCCAGCGAGGTGGCTGAGCACGCGGCCTTCCCGCAGGACATCGTACGGTTCGAAGATCCCGTGCGTGGGCTGGATCCGTAGCACTGCCGTGGTCACCGGCCCGTCGGCGACCTTCAGTCGGCAGGTCACGTTCGACAGGCCGTCAGTAAGCGGTTCGACGCCGGCCACGCGTGCGTTCTCGAACCCGGTCAGCGTTCGAAGCCACGACTCGATGCGCGAGGGCTCGGGGACGCCAGCTCGTTCGCCACGCTCCGGCTCCTCCGGCGTAGCCGCGGGAGACGCATCGGGCTGAGGGCGAATGTCACTCATCGAGCACCCCTTTCTTGTCGACGAGTCCAGCTTGCCCATCCGCTCGGCCAAGAACGCGGCATCCCTCGCCACCATCCGAGCAGCGCCGAGGCCCGCGTGTGCTGCCAGGAAGGCCGAGCAAGTATAGGCCGCGCGACGGCGTCACCAGCGGAGGACGTAGTCGCGAGCCAGCGCAGCGACCTCGGCATTCTCGTCTGCCCTCAGGGCCGGCGGCGACACGACGGTCACCCGACGCCGGCCTCACCCTCTCGACGGGTGGGGCTAGAGCCGTCACGAGCGCCCTGGTACGGTAGTGCTGGCTGCTGGGCTAGGCGTAAGAAGGAAGCCCCTATGACCTGGATCATCGTGCTCCTGCTGATCCTTGGTGCCTTCGCCGCGGCCTGTCTCAGGATCGAGGCCCTCACGTGGCGTGACAAGCCGGCGGAGCGATCGCTGGCCCAGCGATGGAAGGCCATGGGTGGCGGATAACCTTCCAAGCTCCTGACCCTGGTCCGCACACCAGCATGGGACTGGGTTTGAGCCCCCCGCCGGTCCGTGCTGGTCCGTGCATGGATGGCAGGATCACCTTCGACGAGCTGCGGTCGACGCCGACCCAGGTCGCTGTGACGGCGCGGGCCGGCGACTTCGGCCGGGTCGTCAGTGTGTTCACCTTCGAGGGGCGCCGAATCATGGCGGTGCGGGACTACCCCTCGATGGAGGCTGCCGAGTCGGCGCTGGTCCCGGCAGAGATCAAGGACCCCACTGCGAGCGTCGTGCGACCCGCGTGCCATAAGCAGCGGTTACGAACGGCCTCCCCAGCGGTCAACCATGGACACCGCCACAGCGTCCATGAGCTGCGCCGACCCTGAGATCCGCAGGCGGCAGCGGCGTCCGATCTGGCTTTGCCGTCAGCGGAATCACCCGCCGCGGAGGATGCCAACCCATGATGGCGCCTTCATCCTCAGGTGGAAGAACACGCGAGGGCCGTGGACGCAGAATCCGGTCTACCGCGAGCACCTTGGAGTTGAGCGATATGGCCAAGAAGAAGCATGCCGACCCGCCTGCGAAGATGAAGCGCAAGGTCTACGAGCGGGAGATGCGGCGACTGCACGGCGAACTGGTGGCCATGCAGGAGTGGGTCAAGACGGCGGGCGCCAAGATCTGCATCGTGTTCGAGGGTCGCGACACCGCCGGGAAGGGGGGCACGATCAAGCGGATCACCGAGCGGGTGAGCCCGCGGGTGTTTCGGGTCGTTGCCCTGCCCGCCCCGACCGAGCGCGAGCGGTCACAGATGTACATCCAGCGGTACCTGCCGCACCTCCCGGCCGCCGGCGAGGTCGTGATCTTTGACCGCAGCTGGTACAACCGCGCGGGCGTCGAGCGGGTGATGGGCTTCTGCAAGCCGGAGGAGACCGAGCGGTTCCTTGAGCTGGCCCCGCCGGTCGAGAAGGCCATGGTCGATTCGGGGATCCTGCTGCTGAAGTACTGGCTGGAGGTCGGCCCCGACGAGCAGACCCGGCGGCTGGAGCGCCGCATCGAGGACCCGCGCAAGGTCTGGAAGCTGTCGGGCATGGACCTGAAGTCCTACAGCCGCTGGTACGACTACTCCCGGGCCAGGGACGCCATGTTCGCCGCGACCGACACCGCCTGGGCCCCCTGGTACATCGCCCGCACCGACGACAAGCAGCGAGGCCGCCTCAACCTCATCAGCCACCTGCTGAGCCAGGTCCCCTACAAGCCGCTCGTCCACAGGGATATCACGCTGCCCAAGCGCCAGCGGGCCGGCGGCTATGTGGAGCCAGACCTCCCGTTGCGGTATATCCCCACGCCGTTTTGAACGACAACGCCCCACCGAGTTTCAGGAACAAAGGGCTCGCCGCTCGCGATCGGGCCTTGGCGGCCCAGATCACCTGCCAGCCCGGCGCACCGCGTGACCCAGCAGGATCACCCGCAAGCGATGATGTCCACCAAGCCCGCGAGTTGTAGTGTCCGTCCCCCTGGTCACAGACACAACGCGCAAGGAGGACGGCATGATCGTCGCTGACGTCTCGTTCATCGACATCTTCTGGTCGGTACTCTGGTTCTTCTTCCTGTTCATCTGGATCATGATCCTGGTCCACATCCTGGGTGACCTGTTCCGCGACCAGACACTGTCGGGGGGGACCAAGACCCTGTGGGTGCTGTTCCTGGTTTTCCTGCCGTTCCTGGCCGTGCTTGTCTACCTGTTCACCCGGGGCCAGGGGATGGCCGAGCGGGCCGCGGCCCGCCAGCAGCAGGCCCAGGAGCAGTTCGAAGGCTACGTCCGAACCGTCGCCACCACCGGTGATGCCACCGCGTCCCCCCCCGAGCAGATCGCCCGGGCCAAGCAACTGCTGGATGCGGGCACGATCGACCAGGCGGAGTTCGACCGCCTAAAGGCCAAGGCCCTCGCCTGACCACCGGCCCAACGAACGGATGGTTGATCGCAGCCAACTCGAGCCTGCAGTGGTACACCATTATGACGGCGCTGTTCGGGGCGCTGGTGTGGTTCGGGCTGGGCGTGATGCGTCGTCGCAGACGCCGCGTGGAACGCCGCGCAGCCCGGTAGTGATCGTTGGCTTGTGGACCTGGATGTCATCGTTGGAGGTGATGCCTGGACGGCGTCGCGGTTGTGCCTCATGACCGTGACGGCAGCCGGGGAGGGGGCGGTGAGCAGCGGAAGTGGTAACCACTGAGCAGGAGGCGCCAGGGCGTGCGACCGTCGTCCAGCGCTGGTTGGCCGGCCTGGCCCTGACCGGGCCGGGTTCCGGCCGTGGGTGACACCGCCGGGCCCGTGGGGCCGCCGCCTCCGGCGACCATCTACGGCGGCGTCCTCGGTGAGCTCGACCAGATCGACCAGGCCGTCTACCGGGCGATCGCGGCCACGCAGTCGCCCGGCCTCGACGTCATCCTGAGCCGGCTGTCGTCGGCCGCCGACCACTCCAAGCTGTGGTTCGCCGTCGCCGCGGCGCTCGCGCTCAAGCCGGGCCGGCCGCGGCGGGCCGCCGTGCTTGGGGTGGCGAGCATCGGGCTCGCCTCGGCGACGGCCAACCTGGTGGGCAAAGGGCTGCTCAGACGGGCCCGTCCCGATCGGGCCGGGGTGACTATGCCGGCCGGGCGCAAGGTCAGGATGCCTGGCTCGACGTCGTTCCCCTCTGGACATTCCGCCTCGGCCTTTGCCTTCGCCACGGCTGTCGGCGACGAGCTGCCCCTGGCCTGGCTCCCGCTTCACGCCTTGGCCGCCGCCATCACCTACAGCAGGGTCCACACCGGCGTGCACTATCCAGGTGATGTGCTCGTCGGTTCGCTCATGGGAACCGGCGCCGCCGTTGCCGTCCGCTACACCGGCCGCGCCCTGACGCGCCGGAGCGCCAGCCGATCATAGCCGGGAGGCCCAGGACAACCCGAACCCTCGGCGTTTGGACAGCCGGAACTAGGTCCGACCCTCTCGAGTCACGACTGCGCGATCAGCTGACGGCGGTGCCGAACCATCGGGGTAGCTGGCTGTGGAGGTCCTGCTGGTCGTCGCCGACCCATGCCACGTAGCCGTCCGGCCGCAGTAGGGCGGCGGGAACGTCCAGTTCCTCGCTGACGTCGACGACGTGGTCGACCCGATCTGCCCAGCCTGCCACCGAAAGCAGGCCGGTCTGGTCGAGCAGCAGGCCGCGGCCGCCGTGCATCAGTGCGTAGAGGCGGCCCCGCTTGAGCTCCACGTCCCGGAGTCGCCGGCCGAGCAGTGGATGGCCCTCGCCGAAGTCGTAGCGGATCCCGATCGCGGTGATCTTCTCGATCAGGTACCGGTTCACCTCCTCGAAGTCCATCAGCTCCGACACCAGCCGGCGCACCGCCTGTGGGCCTGGCTCCGGGGACATCAGCTCGCTCTGCGCGCGGGTGTTGTCCAGCACGTCGGCGGCCACCGGGTGCCGTTCGGTGTGGTAGCTGTCCAGCAGCCCCTCCGGTGCCCAGCCGCCGACCTCGGCGGCCAGTTTCCAGCCCAGGTTGAACGCGTCCTGGATACCGAGGTTGAGGCCCTGGCCGCCGATCGGCGGGTGGATGTGTGCCGCGTCGCCGGCCAGCAGCACCCGCCCGACCCGGTAGCGCTCGGCTTGGCGGGTGGCGTCGCCGAAGCGGGACAGCCAGCTCGGTGAGTGCACGCCGAAGTCGGTGCCGGCGACCACCCGCAGCTGGTGCTTGACCTCCTCCAGGGTCGGCGGCGTGCGGTCATCGGCCACGCCCTCGGCGGGCACCACGACGCGGTACACCCCTTCACCGAAGGGCCCGATGCCGAACCGCTTCTCGGTCTTGCGGACTTCGGCCATCACGGCGGCCAGCTCCTCCGGCGGCACGGCCACGTCCATCTCGCCCAGCAGCCACTCGCGCCCGGCGGGCTCCCCGGGGAAGCCGACGCCGAGCAGCTTGCGCACCGTACTGCGGCCGCCGTCGCAGCCGACGAGGTAGCGCGAACGCAGCTGCGTCCCGTCGGCCAGCTCGGCGGTCACCCCATGGTCGTCCTGGCTCAGCCCGACCAGTTCGCAGCCGCGCCGGATCTCGGCGCCGAGCTCGGTGGCGTGCTCGCTCAGCAGGCGATCGGTGACGGTCTGCGGGATGCCGAGGATGTATCCATGTGCGGTGTCCAGCCGGTCCGGCGTCGGCTTGGCGATGCCGGCGAAGAAGCCGCCGAGCGGGTACTGCGTGCCCAGCGCGAGGAACCGGTCCAGCAGGCCGCGCTGGTCCATCACCTCGATGCTGCGCACGTGCAGGCCGAGCGACCGGACCACCTTGGTCGGCTCCGCCTCCTTCTCCAGCACGAGCGCGTCCACGCCGTGCAGCCGCAACTCGCTGGCGAGCATCACGCCGGTCGGTCCGCCGCCGGCAATGATGACGTCAATCATGAAACCCCCATTCAACCCTGTTGTATTTCGTCATCCCTGATTTCCGCGGGTCCTGGCTTCGGTCGGAGATTGTGCAGCACGACCCGGGCCTTGCCGCAAGGCCCCCGGTGCGCTATAAATTGATAGTGGCAAGTGGGCGACCCCTTGCCTTTTTCTTTTCAGGCGTGGCGGCGGCGGGCAGTCTGGAGCCGAAGCGTCCCTGGGACGCCCTTGAGCTCCACGGGACCGATCTCCACGAAAGACACCTGTGCGGCGTCTGCCGCGTCGACGACCTCCTGGCTGACCAGCACCTCGCCGGGCCTGGCGTACTCGGCGATCCTCGACGCCAGGTTCACGGTCCGGCCGAAGTAGTCACCGTCCTGGAAGATGACCGGACCCGCGTGGATCCCGACGTGCGCCGGTGGCAGGTCGTGGCGTCCGACCGCCTCGACCATGTCGAGGGCGGCCAGCACGGCCGCCGCCGGCTCCCGGAAGTAGAACATCACGCCGTCGCCGAGCCACTTCACCGGCGTCCCCCCGTGCTCCTGGGAGCACTGCCGGACCAGGTTGGCCAGCCGCGCCGCCAATTCCGCGGCCGCCTCGTCGCCCCGTTCCTCGGTGAGTCGCGTGTACCCGGTGAGGTCGAGGAAGCACACGGCCGGCGGTCGGTCCAACCGGCTGTGCAGGCCCGCCGCTTCCAGCGCGCCCTCGACGTGCTCGACGAACACCTGGCTCCAGGCGTGTTCCTGCTGCCCGTGGTAGATGGCGAGGAGGACCTGCTCGATGAGGGGGGTCATCTGGGACCCGAGGTCGGCCTGGGCCGCCAGCATCTCGCTCTCCGTCATGCCCGACGCCAGGAGCGCCATCTCGATCTCGCTGTTCCAGTACGCAGCCTCCGTCTCGGCGATCCGGCGCAGGCTGTCGCCGTAGACCCGGAGCCAGCGCTCGATGACCATCGGGCGGAACCCCTTTTCGAGCTCCAGTTGGATCAGCGGCACGACCGAGAGCTCGTCCTCGCGGACGGTGTCCTGTGGCTGTGGCTCGGCGAAGCCGACGGCCTCGCGGACCACCATCAGCAGCTCGAGCGGGATGCCAGTCTGTGCGCTCAGCTGCTGGAAGGTCGTGTCGCTGAGCCCGGCGAACCGATCGAATGCCGACACGTCCATGAAGGAGAACGAGAGCGCGCCGTCCCGGATGGCGGCCGAGACCCCCTCCAGCGGCACGCCGGCCCGCTCCAAGCTCTGCAGCCACCGCGCCCTGAGGACGTCGCCGGGCGAGAACTCGCCGCTCGCATCCGGCGCCAGGATCTCCAGCTCGACCAGCCGGTCGAGGTAGTCGGGGTCGACCCCAGCCCGCTGGGCGACCTCCTGTCTGCTGTATCCGCTCACGCCTCCACCAGCATAGCCTCGCCCATGCGAGCAGACTCGCGGCGGGGGGTTCGAACCCCAACTCCTCGCATCACTGGGCGTCTGGTCCTTGGAACTGCAGGGCGAGCCCGGCGTTGATCTCGAGGTGGCGCAGCAGGAAGGCGCGTTCGTCCAGTCGCCTGCGCCGCAGCCAGCCGGTGACCTCGGCGTTGCACTTGCTGGCGTTGCATGACCGGCAGACGGGGACGATGTTGTCGAGCGTGTACCGCCCGCCGCGCGAGAGTGCCAGGACGCAGTCCCGCTGTAGCGGGATGTTGGAGGCACCGCAGTAGGCGCAGCCACCCCAAGCCGCCTTGAGCGCGGTCCACTGCGCTTTGCTGAGGTCGTGATCGACGCGATCCATCCGGCGCTTGCGCTTGCGAGCGGCTCTCGCCTTGCGACTCCCGGCCATCACCGTCACCCCAGTGCAGGCACCCAGCCCTGCGGCTCCTCGTCGTCGCGCTGGATGGGAGATGACCATATCGCGAACCATGGCCCGAGCGACCCGGGTGACCGGTGATGTGACGCACGGCACTGACCGCGGCCCATCGACCCGCCTTCAATCCTGATGAGGACTGTCGAAGGGTGGATGTGATGGCGATAACCAAGGACGAGTTCTTCCAGCAGCCGATGTACATGCTGCATGTCACCGGCTGGCCGCCGGACGCCGTTCGGCCCAGCGAGCCGTTGGAGAAGCCGGTTGTGGCCCCGGCCGACGCCCGGCTGGCGTTGTGGCCGGCGGACCCCGGGGACGGGCGGCACATCACGCCTTGGGGCGACGCCGGGGCGCTGTACGAGACCTCGACGTTCTCGCTGGTCAACAGCGGCAACCGGACGCTGCGGGCGCCCAAGCGGTCCTGGAAGGCCGACCTGGAGCCCGACGGCGATGGTGATCGGCTGGCCGGGATGTCCAAGGTCAATCTCAAGGCCATGTACAACGACCCGTCGCAGATGCGGGAGGCGCTGGCCTGGCGCCTGTTCGCCTCGGCGGGGGTCCCGGCCTCCCGGCACACCTACGCCAAGCTGGGGCTGAACGCGACCTACATGGGCCTGTTCTCGGTCATCGAGCAGGTGGACAAGCGTTTCCTGAAGGACCACTTCGGCGACAACGACGAGGGGAACCTGTACAAGGCCGCGTGCGGGGGACTGGGCTGCGCGACCCTCGAGCGGCGGGTCGGGGCCGACGGGAGGGACGGCGGCCGCCAGTACCTCGCCGACGACCCGGGCGACCAGACCTACCGGCTCATGACCAACGAGGACGAGCCGGCGTCCGGCACCTACGACGACCTGGCACTGCTCGTCCGGACGGTCGACGGGGCCGGGCTCCCCGGTGGCGACGGCCGGTTCGACTCGGCGGCGTTCCGCGACTCGGTGGAGGGAATCATGAACGCCCGGGCGTTCCTGCGCTGGGCCGGCGTCAACCTGCTGCTCGGCAGCTGGGACAACTACTTCGCCACGCCCTCCAACTACTTCCTGTACAACTCCGGACGGCGCGGCGACGAGCGCGGCTTCGTCACGGCGCCCTACTTCACCTTCATCCCCTGGGACTACGACAACAGCTTCGGCATCGACTTCTTCGACACCCGCTGGCACTACACCGACATCGTCGACTGGCCGAGCAACACCGAGAACTACGGCAGGAGGAATTCAGGCGGTGCCAGGTCCCGGATCCCGCTGGTGCAGAACCTGCTCCGCAACCGCGACTTCCTCCGGTACTACCTGGACCACCTGGAGCACCTGCTCGACAGCGACTTCAACCCGGCCGCGATCGCCGGCGCAATCGGGACTGGCGGGCTCTGGGACCGTGTCTCCCAGGCCGCCTACCTGGAGTCCGACACTCCCGGCGGCCGGCCGTTCACCGGCAGGCAGTTCAGCAACGACGAGGTCTACCGCAGCGGTCGCGAGCAACAGGAGTTGCGGCGAGGGGACGGGAAGGTCGAGGGGATCATCCACTACGTGCGCATGCGCCACGACAGGGCCAGAGCACAGCTGGCCGAGCTTCGCAGGGACCACCCGGCCGGTGCCAGCGGGGCGACCTTCCCCGGCAAGCTCGAGCCGCTGCCGTCGTCATGAGCGGGTCCGGTCAGAATGCCCGGATGGAAGCGCGTCAGCGGATGGAGCAGAAGCGCCTGCTCGTCCTTGAACGCGAGGCGAAGCTCGCCCCGCTGCTGTCGGGCATGGCGGACAGGCGCCTCGAGGCCAGCGGCGTCCTCGCCGGGGACGGCTGCTTCTACGTGATCTTCGACAACGCGCCCGAGATCGGACGCCTCGGCACCGGGCTCAGGCGGGAAGCCGGAGCCAACTTCCTGATCCCGCAGGTTCGCGGCGACCGTGCCGGATTCGAGGACATCGCCCATGACGTGCCCGCGGGTCGCTACTTCGTGCTGATCGAGGCGAGCGAGCGCGGGGCGGGCTTCATGGCTAAGGTCCAGGAGTACGACTCGGGCTTCGCCTACCGGGAGAGCGCCTGGCTCGACTTCCCGCTCGAGGGGCCGAACAAGGGCCTCGAGGGCCTGACCTGCGTCCACCGAGCGGGCCGGACCTTCCTGCTCGGCCTGTGCGAGGGGAACCGGTGCAAGGACGGCCGGGAGGGGCGGCGGCCCGGCGGTGGCCGGGTCCAGGTGTTCGAACGCGGCAGTCGCCAGTGGGACCACGTCGGCACGATCCGGTTGCCGTCGTCGCTGTGGTTCGAGGACTACAGCAGCCTGTCGGTCGCCGGCGACCGCATGGCCGTGGTGTCGCAGGCGTCCTCGGCGCTGTGGGTCGGCCGGCTGCGGCCGTCGAGCTGGGAGCTGGCCGACGACGAAGGCGTCTGGGTGTTCCCTCCGGACCAGGACGGCAAGACCGTCTACTGCAACGTCGAAGGGGTCTCGTGGGTGGCCCCCGACCGCGTCGTGGTGGTATCCGACCGGGCCAAGCGGGAAGGCCAGGACCAACAGTGCCGAGCCAAGGACCAGTCGATCCATGTCTTCACCATCCCCGGTCGCCCCTGAACCACCGCCCCCTGGTCCACCACTGCGGGCGCTGTTCCAGCGCCGCGTCGACGGCGACGACGCCCTGCTGCAGCTGGCTCGTCTCCGCTTCGCCCAGGCCGGGCTGGCCGCCGAGGTCTACGCCGACACGCCGGAGCAGCTCGAGTGGGTCCTCGGGTTCGCGCCGACCCAACCCCACATGCCGGTCGTGCACCTGGGCCGGCACATCAACCTGCTGGACGAGCGGAGCCGGGCGGTGGTCCAGAGGTTCGCCGACCGCTTCGCGGGGCGGGTCGCCGGCCTGGTCGTCCACGACAAGGCCGAGATGGCCGCCCGCACGGGCGACCTGCTCGCCGGGATCAACCAGCTCGGCCTGCGGCCGGACGGGCCGACGCTGTTCCTCGAGTACGCGGCCGGACTGGAGCTCGACTGGTTCGTCGGAGTGGCCGAGCGCCTCGGCGACGTGCCCAAGGCCGGCGCCTGCGTCGACGTCGGCCATGTCGGCATCGCCCAGGCCAGGACCAGCTTCTCGCGGGCGCACCCGGGGCTGGACCTGGCCACCCTCGACCCGGCGGACGAGCGGCTGCCTGAGCTGGCCGCCGACGTCCAGGCGGCGGTGGCGTCCGCGCTCCCCGCCGTCCTCGGGCTCCTCCGGTCGCTGGGCCAGCTCGGCAAGCCGCTCCACCTCCACCTGCACGACGGGCATCCCCTCATCCCCGGCCTCTCCGACCATTTCAGCTTCCTGACCAGGGTCCCGGTGCCGTTCGACTACCAGGGCCGCCGGTCCCTCGACCCGCTCTACGGCCCGGGGGGCCTGGCCGCGATCGTCCGCACCGCGGCGGAGGCCGGCGGTGGCGGGACCTCCCTCACGCTCGAGATCCATCAGGCCGAAGGCCGCCGCCCGCTCGGCGACGCCAGCGGCCTGTTCGGGCACTGGCGGGACCGCACCAACGCCGAGCGGATGAACCACTGGCTGGCCGTCCTGGCCGAGAACGCCCTGCTCGTGACCGACGCCCTCGACCCGGACCCCGAGGCTGTCAATGGAGGATCGCCAGGGCGGTCGCGGCGACCAGGGCCGCGGCGAGGGCGAGGTTGACGACCCGGGCTCGGAACGGGTCGCGGAGTGTTGCGGCGAAGCAGGCACCGGCGAGCAGCCACGCGGCCATGATCAGGACCACGACCAGGCTCAGCACGGCCACCTTGGCGGCCGCGTCGGCGGTGGCCGTGCTGGCCAGGCGGGTGCTCGCGAACACGGCGGCGATCGCCACCCATGCCTTGGGGTTGGCCACGCCGAGCAGGATCCCGCCGCCGAGCGAGGGGGCTGCGGCGGCCGGATCCTGCTCGCTGGGCGGGGCCGCGGTGGCGATGTGGTAGGCGAGCCAGAGGATATACGCCACCGACACCACCACCAGGACCGACTTCAGGACCGGGACGGCCAGGAGGGCCGCCGTGATCCCGGTCGCCACCGCGACCAGGACGACCACCGTCCCGGCGACGACCCCGGTCAGGTAGCCGAGCGAGCGCCGCACGCCGTAGGCCGACCCGGCGGCGGTCAGGCTGACGGTCGCCGGGCCGGGGCTGCCCATGATCGCCAGGGCGGTGACCAGGAGCGGCCAGATCGACCCCCACCGGATCGTCGTCGACAGCAGCGGCGCGGGCAGGGCCGCTGCGATACTTCCATGCATGGGAGAGAGGCTAGGCGGCACCGGCGCCGGTGGTCTTGAACGATCCTGCAGCCGGCGGCGGGACTCGATCCGGTTCGGCGCCAGGGCGCCCGGCCTGGAGCGGGCCGAGGTGTACCTGTGCGACTCGGCGTATGCGCCGCACCGGCACGACAGCTATGGCATCGGCGTCACCACCGCCGGCGTGCAGACGTTCCGCTACCGCGGTACCCGCCGGATCTGCCTGCCCGGCCAGCTGCACGTCCTGCACCCCGACGAGACCCACGACGGCGCCGCCGGGACCGACGACGGCTTCGGCTACCGCATCCTCTACGTCGCGCCCGAGCTCGTCCGCGACGCCCTCGGCGGCGGCCCGCTGCCGTTCGTGGCCGACCCGGTGCAGACGCCGGCCCCGGCCACCCGGCTGGTCGCCTCGCTGCTGGACGACATCGACGAGCCGATCAGCGACCTCGGCCGGGCCGAGATCGCGGTCACCCTGGCCGACACCCTCCGCTCGCTCGGCGGACGGGCCGGCCCGGACCCGGGCACCATCGATCTCCGGGCTGTCGGCCTGGCCCGCGACCACCTGGCCGCCCACGCGAGCGAGCAGACGCCGGCCTCGACCCTGGAGCTGGTCACCGGGGTCGACCGGTTCACGCTGGCCCGCCACTTCCGGCGGGCCTTCGGGACCAGCCCCGACCGCTACCGGACGATGCGCCGGCTCGGCCTGGCCCGGGCCGCGATCGAGCGCGGGCTACCGCTCGCCCAGGCCGCCGCCTCCGCCGGCTTCGCCGACCAGAGCCACATGACCCGCCAGTTCAAGCGGGCCTACGGAATGACCCCGGCCCGCTGGGCGGCCCTCAGCGGTGGCCGTTGACCTCGGCCCACAGCTCCTCGTAGCTGCGGGTGACCCGGCTGCGGGGGGCGAACACCGGCAGCGGGGCGCGGTGGACCGCCATCTGCTCGACCAGGGACAGGGCGGGGATGACGGTGGTGGCCAGGTCGTCGCGGTGGGCCCGGAGGTCGTCGATCACCTCGCGGTGCAGGCGCTTGCGGCCGTCGACCATGGTGAAGAACGGGAACAGGGCCGGCGGGTGGTCGAGCTCGCCGACGAACTCGCTGAGCTGCTCCAGGGTGCGGACCGACAGGGTGGTGGGGATGAGGGGGACCAGCAGGGTGTCGGCGGCGTAGACGACGTTCTCGGACACGAGCGAGATGCCGGGCGGGCAGTCCAGCACGGCCACGTCGTAGTCGTCGGCCATCGGGCCGAGCATGCGGGCGATCCGCTGGGTCGGCTTCTTGGTCTCGCCGAGGACCAGGTCGAGGTTGCGGTAGGTGAAGTCGGCCGGGACCAGGTCGAGGCCGTCGAACTCGGTGACCTTGACGGCCTCCTCCAGCGACCGCTTGCCACGGACCAGGGCCTTGCCGCCACCCTTGACCCGGGGCCGGACCCGCAGGAGGTAGCTGGCCGCGCCCTGCGCGTCGAGGTCCCAGAGCAGGGTCCGGAGGCCGCCGCGGGCGGCCAGGTAGGCGAGGTTGACGGCCGAGGCCGTCTTCCCGACCCCGCCCTTGATGTTGTAGGTCGCCAGGGTCTTCACCAGGCCCCCCTTCCGTTGGTCGCCTTGGTCAGGGCGTCGACCAGGCGCTCGACGTCCTGGTCGGTGGTCCACAGGTGCGGGGAGACGCGCAGGGACGAGCCCCTGACCCCGGCGTGGACCCCGGCGTCGGTCAGGGCCCGGGCCACGGCCTCCCGGGCCTGGTCGGGCAGGCCGATGCCGAGCATGTGGGGGACCCGGTCGCTGCTGGTCAGGGGGAGGCCGAGCGCCTCCACCTGGCGCTGGATGCGACCGGTGACCTGCCCGAGGGTGGCGGAGATGCGCGACACCCCCCAGTCGAGCAGCTGGCGGAGGGCGGCCACGGCCATCGGGGTGGTCTCGAAATGGGTCCGCTGGCCGACGTCGAAGCGGCGGGCCCCCGGCTGGTAGCGGTCCTGGTAGTCGACCAGGGCGCCGAAGTCGTCCGACCCGAGGCGCGAGATCCAGTTCTCCTCGAGGGGGGCGCCCTCGCGGTGCCGCTCGGCCACGTACAGGTAGCCGAGGGCGAACGGACCGAGCAGCCACTTGTAGCCGACCGTGACCAGGTAGTCGGGACGGACCGCGTCCAGGTCGAGCGGCACCGCCCCCAGGGCCTGGCTGGCGTCGACCACAAGGGCGGCCCCGGCCGCGCGGGCCTTGGCGGCGATCGCGGCCAGGTCGACCGCCCCGCCGTCGGTCCAGTGCGTGGCCAGCACCGCCACCACCGCTGTCCGCTCGTCCAGTTCCTCGAGCACGGCCTCGGCCCAGCTCTGGCCGTCGTGGCGTTCCACCGCGACCAGGCTGGCCCCGGTGCGCCCGGCGAACCGCTGCCAGGTGTAGCGGTTGGAGGGGTAGTCCTCGGCCAGGACCAGGACCCGCTGGCCCGGGCGGGCGGTGAGGTTGGCGGCGGCGACGGCCAGGCCGTAGCTGGACGCCGGGACCAGGGCGACGCCCTCGGGGTCGACCCCGGCCAGCCGGGCGAACAGCGCCCGGCGCTCCTCGGCCCCGGTGAACCAGTCGTCGCTGCCGATCGTCCACGGCCGGGCCCGCAGGCCCAGCCCGGCCGCGACCGCCTCGGCCGACGCCCGCAGCAGGGGGGCCACGCTGGCGCAGTTGAAGTAGGCGACGTCATCGGGGATGTCGAACAGCTCCCGCTGCACGGGCAGCGGCCGCGGGAGGCCCGGAGAGTCGGCGGCGGAGGCGTCGGCTGGCGGCATACGGTAAGTATCCGCCACAGCGACATGACAAAGGAGCGGGGGCCATGACCAGCACCGGCACGCCGGCCGCGGACGAGGCCGGGCGACGCGACGCCCTGGCAGACCGGCTGTTCCAGAGCATGATCGGGTCGTTCGAGCTGGCCAGTGTCTGGCTGGGCCTGCGGCTGCAGCTGTACGAGGCGCTGCGGGACCAGGGGCCGGCGACCGTGGCCGAGTTGTCGGAGCGGGCCGGCGTCGACCCCCGCTACGTCCGCGAGTGGCTGGAGCAGCAGGCCGTTGCCGGGCTGCTGGACGTCGAGGACGTGGCCGCGGACGCCGGGACCCGCCGCTACCGGCTGCCCGCCGCCCACGCCGAGGTGCTGCTCGACGCCGACAACCCGGCCCACGCCGGGGCCACCGCCTACTGGATCGGCAGCCTGGCCGAGGTGCTGCAACGGGTCCCGGGCATCTACCGCTCCGGCGAGGGCCTGCCCTACCCGGAGTACGGCGCCGACTGCCGGCTGGCCATCGCCAACTTCAACCGCCCGATGTTCGTCAACGACCTGGCCGGTTGGTTCGCGACCGTGCCCGAGGTCCAGGCGCGGCTGGAGGCCGGCGGGACCCGGGTGCTGGACGTCGGCTGCGGGATCGGCTGGTCCAGCATCTCGCTGGCCAGGGCGTTCCCGTCACTGCGGGTGGACGGGATCGACGCCGACGAGGCCTCGATCGCCGAGGCCGAGCGGCTGGCCGCCGAGGCCGGGGTGGGCGACCGGGTACGGTTCCGGGTGGCCGACGCGGCCGAGCTGGGCGCGGCCGGGGAGGGCGGCTACGACGCCGCCTTCATCTTCGAGGCCCTGCACGACATGGCCCGCCCGGTCGAGGCCCTCGCCGCCGTCCGCGCCCTGCTGGCCGGCGACGGGGTCGTGATCGTGGCCGACGAGAAGGTCGCCGAGACCTTCACCGCCCCCGGCGACGAGGTCGAGCGGCTCAACTTCGGGTTCAGCTGGTGGCACTGCCTGCCGGCCAGCCGGGTCGAGACCCCGTCGGCGGCCGCCGGCACGGCCCTGCGCTCGGCAACGGTGCGCGAGTGGTCCGACCAGGCCGGCTTCGCCAGCCTGCGGGTCCTGCCCGTCGACCACGTCTTCTGGCGGTTCTACCAGCTGGCCGGCTGACTCCTCAGCTGGCCGGGACCAGCTTGTCCAGCAGGGGCTGAGCGGCCCGGACGACCAGCTCCCGGTCGTGGGTGATGACGAAGTCGAACCTGCGGTCGGCGTCAGGGCCGTCGTCGCCGCAGTCCCTGGCCACCAGGGCGGCGGCGAAGTGGGGCCCGACCATGATCACGTCCCACTCGCCGCGCAGCGGGTCCCCGGGATGGAGCGAGGCCCCCCGGACCCCTGGCGCCGGCGCTGGCGGCATCCCGACCCCGAGAGCGCCGGTTAGCGCGACCCGCGCCGACAGCCGCCCGAACCGGGCCCGGGTCGACGGGGTGAAGTGACCTGCCTCCTGGAAGCAGGCCAGCAGCACCCCCGGCTCGGCGGCGTCGAGGGCCTTGTGCTCGATGTGCATGCTCATCGGCAGCAGCAGGTCCTTGGGGGCCCGCTCCGGGGCCCGCTCGGCGGCGACGACCTCGAACGGCGTGCGGGTGTCGGTGGCCGGCGGCTCCTGGAGCAGCTCGACGGCGGCCCGGGTGGGGCGGCTCCCGGTCGGGAGCATCCCCGGGCGACCGTACAGGTAGCCCTGGGCGATGGTGGCGCCCAAGCTGCGGGCGATCTCGGCGTGGCGGCGGGTCTCGATGCCCTCGGCCAGGATCCGGGCCCCGGTCAGCTCGGCCTGGGCGCGGACCGCGTTGACGATGCGGGCCACCTCGGCGGTGGTGCGGCCCTGGACCAGCCGCAGGTCGAGCTTGATCACGTCGGGACGGACGAAGGGCATCACGGCCAGGCTGGCCGGCTCGGCACCGACGTCGTCGAGGGCCACGCCCCAGCCGACCTCCCGGGCCCGCGCGACCGCGCCCAGCAGGGCGGCCGGGTCGCGGGCCACCGCCCGCTCGGTCACCTCCATCACCACCCGGAGCCGGCGCTCGGCAACGTCGACCACCGGCCACAGGTCGTCGGGGCAGGCCACCCCCAGCGAGGCGGGCTCGCAGTTGACGAACAGCCGCAGGGCCGGGTCGAGCTCGGCCCTGGCGGCGGCCTGGAACGCGGCCGCCCGGCAGACCCAGTCCAGCTCGGCCACCCGCCCGACCCCGTAGGCGGCCTCGAACAGCGCTGCCGGCGACTCCAGCATCGACCCGGCCGGGCCGCGGGCCAGGGCCTCGAAGCCGACCACGTCGCCGCTGGCCAGGTCGATCAGGGGCTGGAAGACGGCCCGCACCGCCCGGCCGTCGATGATCCTGGCCAGCTCGCCGGCCACCTCGGGCGCCACCGCGACCGCCGCATCCGTGCGCATGGTGGTTCCATCGACCCCGGCCGGGCCGAGTTGAGCCGCCCGGGCGGCGAGGTCAGTGCGCCCAGCGGCCCCGGTGGACGACCTCGTCGGTGGGGCGGCGGGGG
>DATENJ010000809.1:0-4496 GCA_035275125.1 Actinomycetes bacterium
GGCCGAGGTCGTGGTCCGGGCGACCGAGGGCTACAGCGCCGCCCTCCCCGGCATGCGCCGGTCGGTGCTCCCGCTCTACTCGCTGATGCTGGCCACCGAGCCACTGCCCGACAGCGTGTGGGAGAAGATCGGCTGGTCGGGCGGTGAGGCCATGGCCGCAGGCGGCCACCAGTTCACCTACGCCCAGCGGACCCGCGACGGCCGCATCGCCCTCGGCGGCCGCGGCGCGCCCTACCACTTCGGGTCGCGCGTCGAGCCCGGCTACGACCGCGACCAGCGGGTCCACACCCGCCTGGAGACCTCTCTTGGCCAGCTCCTGCCCCCGGCCGCCGGGGCCAGGATCACCCACCGCTGGGGCGGGCCGCTCGGCATCCCCCGCGACTGGACGGCCTCGGTCGGCCTGGACCGGTCCACCGGCCTGGCCTGGGCCGGCGGCTACGTCGGCGACGGGGTCGCGGCCGCCAACCTGGCCGGCCGCACCCTGGCCGACCTCGTTCGCGGGCAGGACTCCGACCTGACCATCCTCCCCTGGGTCCAGCACCGCTCTCGGCCCTGGGAACCGGAGCCGTTTCGCTGGCTGGGCGTCAACACCGCCCGCTGGCTGGCCGCCTCCACCGACGCCAGCGAGCAGCGCAGCGGCCGCCCGGCCCACCTCCGCGGCCGCCTCCTGTCGCTGTTCCTCGGGGACTGACCGGCGAGCGACGCGCTAGGTAGAGCTCGTCAGGCCGGTCAGAGGATCCCTACTCGGCGACGTAGGTATCTCATGCTCCTGCGGGATGACGGCGCGCCCTTGGGGCGGGAGGCTTGCCTTGTCTGTGGGGGGCCGCTCAGCGCCATGCCGTGGCAGTGGCCCTGAGATGGGGGGGTCGCAAGGTGAGCAACGCGTCCACGTCTGCCGGCCATCGGCGCAGGGCCAGGTCGGTCGGCCTGCTCGTCACGCTCGCGATGCTCGCCGGCA
Organism: Actinomycetes bacterium; assembly: GCA_035275125.1. Taxonomy (GTDB): domain Bacteria; phylum Actinomycetota; class CALGFH01; order CALGFH01; family CALGFH01; genus CALGFH01. The sequence goes on from DATENJ010000809.1 coordinate 959, forward strand.
TGCTCGTGCTGGCCCCGGGTGTCGCCCGGGCCGCCCCGCCGCAGTTCGTGCAGACCCGGGCCAAGGAGATCCGGTCCGGAGCGACGAACGCCCTGGCGTTCAACAGCGCGAACACGGCGGGGAACCTGGTCGTCGTGTACCTCGTCTGGAGCAACACCAACGCCGTGACGGTGTCCGACAGCCGGGGCAACGCCTATGCCGCGGCCCTCGGGCGGACGACCTGGGGCAGCGGCTGGAGCGCCCAGGTCTTCTACGCCAGGAATGTCGCCGGCGGCGCAAATACGGTGACGGCGACGTTCGCAACGGCGATCGCGTCCTTCGCCACGCTCTATCTCCACGAGTACTCGAGCGTGGACAAGCTCAACCCGCTGGACGTGTCCCGGGTCGCCACCGGGACGGCCAGCGCGATGAGCAGCGGTGCGGTGACCACGACCAACGCCAACGACCTCCTGTTCGGCGCCGGCGCGTCCAGGGACACCGTGACCCAGGCCGGCTCGGGCTACACCACCCGCGCCAGCAGCTTCGGCAACCGGACCATGGACCAGAACGTCACCAGCACCGGCTCGTACGCCGCCACCGCCACCCAGAACAGCAACGCCTGGGTCATGCAGGTGGTCGCCTTCAAGGGCGAGCCGGGCGGCGACGGGACCGCGCCGACGGTCGCCATCACCGCCCCGCAGAGCAACAGCCAGCTGAACGACATCGTCATGGTCACCGCGGACGCCAGTGACAACGTCGGCGTCGCCGGAGTGCAGTTCCTCGTCGACGGCTCCAACGCCGCCACCGAGGACACCGCCGCACCCTATGGCTTCTCCTGGGACACGCGCTCGGTGGCGAACGGCGCCCACACGCTCACGGCCAGGGCGCGCGACGCCGCCGGCAACATGACCCTCTCCGCGCCGGTCGCGGTCACCGTCGCCAACAACAACCAGTTCCAGAACGAGATCCTGGCCACCGGGTTCGACCTGCCGACCAACATCGAGTTCCTGCCCGACGGCCGCATGCTGGTGATGGAGCTCCAGGGGAAGGTGAAGGTCCTGCCCCCTCCCTACACCCAGCCTGACCCGACGCCGTTCCTCCAGCTGACCAACGTCGGGTCGGCCGGCGTGCAGCAGGGCATCTTCGACCTGGTCCTCGACCCGAACTTCGCCAGCAACCACTTCTACTACGTGTTCTACACACTGGGAACGCCGAACCGCGACCGGCTGTCCCGCTTCACCGCCAACGCCACCATCACCGGCACGGTCGCCGGCAGCGAGCTGGTGCTCTACCAGGACCCACAGGACGCCAACTCCGAGCACCACGGCGGCGCGCTGAACTTCGGCAACGACGGCAAGCTGTACTTCACCACCGGGGAGCATTTCGTCGCCGGGAACGCCCAGCTGCCGTCGAACCCCCGCGGCAAGATCCATCGGATCAACAGCGACGGCACCGTGCCCGCCGACAACCCCTTCAACGACGGGGCTGGCCCGAACGTGGACTCGATCTGGGCGCTCGGGCTCCGCAACCCCTACCGGGCCTACTACGACGCCCCGACGGGCAGGCTGTATGTCGGCGACGTCGGCGGCAACGACGAGTCGACGGCGAAGGAGGAGGTGAACCTCGGCCAGGCCGGCGCCAACTACGGCTGGCCCAACTCCGAGGGCCCCTGCTCGGCGCCCTGCACCAGCCCGCTGTACTCCTACCCGCACAGCGGCCGGGACGCCTCGGTCACGGGTGGGTTCGTCTACCACGGCACGCAGTTCCCGGCGAGCTACCGGGGCAGCTACTTCTTCGCCGACTACGCCCAGAACTGGATTCGGCGTCTCACCTTCGACGCCAACGGCAACGTCAACGGCGTCTTCAACTTCGAGCCGGCCAACGGGGCGGTCGACGGCCCCTACGGCGACATCGTGTACCTCACCGAGGGACCGGACGGCGCCCTCTACTACGTGGACCTTGGGTACTCCGATATCAGCGGCACGTTCGGGGTGAGCAAGATCCGCAGGATCCGCTACATCCAGTCCGACCAGCCGCCGGTGGCGGCCGCCGCGGCCAATCCCACCTCGGGCCCGCCACCGCTGGCGGTGGCCTTCTCCAGCGCCGGCTCGCAGGACCCGGAGGGCCAGCCGCTCAGCTATGCCTGGACCTTCGGGGACGGCGCCACCTCGACCCAGGCGAACCCCAACCACACCTACACGCAGTCCGGCCAGTACACCGCCCGGCTCTCGGTCTCTGACGGCACCAACACGACCGTCTCCTCGCCCTTGAGCGTGAGCGTCGGCACCGCCCCCACCGCCACCATCCTGTCGCCCGCCGACGGCAGCCAGTTCTCCGCCGGCGATGTCATCTCCTTCACCGGGGAGGGCACCGACAGCGAAGACGGCACGCTGCCGGCCAGCGCCTTCACCTGGAGCATCGACTTCCTCCACGACGGCCACGTGCACCCGGGCGTCCCGATCACCAACACCAAGAGCGGCAGCTTCACGATCCCGACGTCAGGCCACGACTTCAGCGGCAACACGCGCTACCGCATCTCGCTCGCGGTCACCGACTCGAGCGGGCTGACGTCGACCAGCTCGGTCACGATCCTTCCGCGGAAGGTCAACCTGAGCTTCGACACGACACCCGCCGGCCGCACGCTGCACGTGGACGGCATCGCCAAGACGACGCCGTTCGTCCTCGACACCCTGGCCGGGTTCAACCACACGATCGAAGCGAGGAACCAGACCTCCGGGGCCAGCACCTACACCTTCCAGTCATGGTCGGACGGTGGCGCGCAACAGCACACGATCCAGGTCCCGGCCACCGCGCAGACCCACACGGCCACCTTCTCGGTCACCACGACGGCTCCGCCGATCGGGTTCGTGCAGGTCAACAGCGCCACACCACAGACCGCGCAGAGCACCGTCCTGACAACCTTCAACCAGGCCCAGCAGGCCGGCGATCTCAACGTTGTCGTCGTCGGCTGGAACGAGTCGACCGGCAACATCACCTCGGTGGTGGACAGCGCCGGGAACACCTACCAGGTCGCCGCCGCGACCGCCCGCGGCAACGGGCTCAGTCAGGCCATCTACTACGCCAGGGACATCGCCGGCGCCGGGGCCGGCACCAACACCGTGACGGTGCGGTTCGACAAGGCCGTCGCCTATGCCGACATCCGCATCCTCGAGTACAGCGGGCTGGACCAGGCCAGCCCGTTCGACGTGGCCAGCTCCGCCGCCGGCACCGCGGCCCAGGCCAGCAGCGGAGCGGTCACCACCCGCTTCGCGCGTGAGCTGCTGGTGGGCGCGGGAACGACGAGTGGCGCGTTCACCGGGCCCGGATCCGGCTACGTCGCCCGTATCATCACCGTCCCCGACAAGGACATCGCCGAGGACCGGACGGTCACCAGCGTCGGCAGCGTCAGCGCAACGGCACCCCAGTCCGGCCGCTGGGTCATGCAGGTGGCCACCTTCAAGGGCGCCGGCCAGTAGGTCGCTCCGCCGGTCGGCGGCCTTTGGGATACTCCGCGGCATGGCCTCGACCCCGCCGCTCGCCGAACCGCCCGGCCCCGACC
>DATENJ010000810.1:0-2024 GCA_035275125.1 Actinomycetes bacterium
TCGGGTGCGGCCTGGGCCCGGTGCCAGGCCCGGCGGTCGGGATCAAGCTGCGGGTCGGTTGCCTCGGCGAGGGCGCGATGCACTGCCTGGCGGTCCGGGAGTGACGCCGACCGGTAGGCCGCCGACCGGACCAGGGGATGCCGGAACCGCACGCGGGCGCCGATCTCCAGCAGGCCGGCCTCGGCCGCCGGTTCCGTGGCCTGAGGGGCGATGCCAAGCCGCTGGGCCGCCCGCCACAGCAGCACGGGGTCCCCGGCCGGGTCGGCCGCCGCCAGCTGCAGCAGCCGCCGGGTGTCGGCCGGAAGGACCTCGAGCCGCCGCTGGAAGCTCTCCTCGATCCGGCCCGACAGCGGCATGGCGTCGGGAAGGGCGAACCCGCCGGCCAGCTCGGCCGGGGTCAAGCCCCGGGGCAGCTCCAGCAGGGCCAGCGGGTTGCCGCGGGCCTCGGCGACGATCCGGTCGCGGACCCGCGCGTCCAGTGGCCCGGTCAGCACCGCGTCCAACAGCGCCCGGGCATCAGCCTCCTGCAGTCCTTCGACCTCCAGTTCCGGCAATCCGGCCAGCTCGTCGCCCGGTACGCGGGCCGAGAACACCAGGCCGACCGATTCCGCGGCCAGGCGGCGGGCGACGAATCCGAGGACCTGGGCCGAGGCCTGATCGAGCCACTGCTCGTCATCTACCAGGCAGAGCAGCGGGTGCTCCTCGGCCACGTCGGCCAGCAGGCTGAGGGTGGCCAGCCCGACCAGGAACCGGTCCGGCGCCGACCCGGGGCCAAGGCCGAATGCGGTCCGCAGCGCCGCACGCTGGGGAGCCGGGAGCCGCTGGAGGTGGTCAAGCATCGGTCCACACAACTGGTGCAACCCGGCGAAGGCGAGCTCTCGCTCCGCCTCGACCCCGGCGACGTGCGCCACCCGGCAGCCCGACGCGTACTCAGAGAGGTGGTCAAGCAGCGCCGTCTTGCCCGCGCCCGGTTCCCCGCGCACCACCAGCACCTGGCTCTCACCGGCGCGAACCGAGAGGAGGAGCCGGTCGAGCACCTCGCACTCACGACGGCGGCCCCGGAGCTCCCCGGCCCTTCCTGGGCGGGAGGGTCGCCGTCTGCCCCGCACCGACATTACGCCGCCTCCGCCCCGGCCATGGGCAGTACCCGGCCTCCAACCGACTCGACCGCAACGGCCCTACTGTAGAGGGCCAGCAGTCTGGACACGACACCCATATCGGATGAAGGTTCGTCGTTCGCTCCAGGGTCTGCGCCCTTGTGTGATCACAGGAGGTGGTGGCGGTGTCGTGCATCGCCGTGCATCGCGAGTCCCTAGGTAACGTCGACCGCCACCGGTTGGATGTGACGGCCGAACTCCAGCTCGAACAGATCGCCGTTGCGCTCGGCGGCCAACATGGCCAGATCCGGCACGTCGCGGGCCCGCAGCTCGAGCCGCAGGTGATCGCCCCCGTCGACCACGGTGGCCGCCTCGACGACCTGGAAGTGGTCGGCGTCCAGGCCGTCAGCCAGCCGCAACAGCGCCGCCAGGCGCCGGACAAGCGTTCGGTCGTCGTCATCGAGGGCCATGTAGTCGGCATGGCGGTCGGCCGGCAGGGCCTTGCGGTGATAGCGGGCGATATTGGCGACCAGGTCGCGTTCTCGGGCGCTGAACCCGTCCAGGTCGGCGTTGCGGATGAGGTACAGGGAGTGCTTGTGGTGGGCCGACTGGGCCACGGCGTAGCCGACGTCATGGAGCAGGCCGGCCACCTCCAGCAGCCCCCGCTCGGCCGGGCCGAGCCCATGCAGCGCGCTCGTCTGGTCGAACAGGGACAACGCGAGGGTAGTGACCTGGCGGGCGTGGGCCTCGTCCCAGGTGTGCCGGCGGGCGAAGTCCAGCAATGACCGCCGCCGACAGGGGTCGTCGGGCGGTGCCGTCGACGGCCAGGAGTCGCGGCTGGCCAGCTCGGTGAGGATCACCCCTTCGCGCAGTGCCCAGGGAGCCAGCACCAGCTGATTGTGCCCGAACGCCTGCATGACCAGGGCG
>DATENJ010000811.1:0-8133 GCA_035275125.1 Actinomycetes bacterium
ACCGTCACCTACGCCGTCGTCACCGCCCTGCTCATCCTCCCCTACCTGCTGGTCGTCCCCACCGCCTCCAAACTCGTCGAAGGCGCCGGCAGCCTCGCCGTGGCCGCCGCCACCCTGACGGTGGCGGCGTTGTTCCAGCCGCTGCGCCGCCGGGTCCAGCAGCTGGTCGACCGGCGCTTCAACCGGCGCCGCTACGACGCCGCCCGCACCGTCGAGGGGTTCGCGACCAGGCTGCGCGACCAGGTCGACCTGGACGCCCTGCATGGGGAGCTGCTGGCCGTGGTCGACCAGACCATGCAGCCCACCCGGGCCTCGCTGTGACTGCGGCCGCCGGCGACCTCTTAGCGGCGCTGGGCGGCGGTGGGGAGCCAGTCGTCCTGGCGAACGCCGTCGAGGAGGGTGAGGACCTCGGGGCCCTGGGGGGTGATGGCGACGGTGTGCTCGAAGTGGGCCGAGCGGGAGCCGTCGCGGGTGACGACGGTCCAGCCGTCGTCGAGGACCCGGGACTCAGAGCTGCCCTCGTTGACCATGGGCTCGATGGCCAGGACGTGGCCGACCTCGAGGCGGAGGCCGCGACCGGGGCGGCCGTAGTTGGGGACCTGAGGCTCCTCGTGCATGCGGGTGCCGATGCCGTGGCCGACGTACTCGCGGACCACGCCGTAGCCGGGGGCGGCGGCGACCTTCTCGACCGCGTGGCCGATGTCGGAGAGGCGGTTGCCCGCCCGGACCTGGGCGATGCCGGCCCACATGGCCCGCTCGGTGGTCTCGATCAGCCGCCTGGCCGCGTCGTCGACCTGGCCCACCGGGACGGTGACGGCGGCGTCGCCGTGCCAGCCGTCGACGATGGCGCCGCAGTCGATCGAGAGGATGTCCCCCTCCTTGAGCACGTCGCCGTTGGGGATGCCGTGCACGATCCAGTCGTTGGGCGAGAGGCACAGGGTGGCCGGGAACCCGTGGTAGCCGAGGAACGACGGGATCCCGCCGCCGTCGCGGATGACCCGCTCGGCCTGGGCGTCCAGCTCCAGCAGGGTGACCCCTGGACGGACGGCCTCGACCAGGGTGGACAGGGTGTGCCCGACCAGGCGGCCGGCCCGGCGCATCCGGTCGACCTGCTCGGGCGACTTGCGGGTGATCATCCCGGCCTCCGGTACCCGTCGAGGGAGGCAAGGATCCGCTTGGTCACGACCTCGATCGGCCCGATGGCGTCAACGCTGATCAGCAGGCCACGGTGGGCGTAGTAGTCGATCAGGGGCCGGGTCTTGAGCGCGAACACCTCGAGACGGTAGCGGATCGTCTGCTCGGCGTCGTCGGCCCGGTGCTGGGCCGCCGCCCGCCCGGCCAGCCGCCGCAGCAGCTCCTCCTCGGTGACGTCGAAGCTGAGGGCCGCGTCCAGCGGGGAGCCGAGCTCGACCAGCTGGCGGTCGAGGGCCTCGGCCTGGGTGACGGTCCGCGGGAACCCGTCGAGCACGAACCCGGTCCGGCAGTCCCCCTCGGCCAGGCGCTCCATCACCATGGCGATGACCACCTCGTCGGGCACCAGGTCGCCCCGGTCCATGTACTCCTGAGCGGCCCGGCCCAGCTCGGTCCCCTCGGCCACATTCGCCCTGAAGATGTCCCCGGTGGCCACGTCGGCACAGGCGAACTGCTCCGCCAGCTTGACCGCCTGCGTGCCCTTCCCCGCGCCTGGCGGGCCGAGGACCACCAGCCTCAACGGAGAAAGCCCTCGTAGTTGCGCATCAGGAGCTGGGACTCGACCTGCTTCATGGTCTCCAGCCCGACCCCGACGGTGATCAGGATCGCCGTGCCCCCGAACGGGAACGACTGCACGTTGCCGGCGGCCAGGGCGATGAAGGGCAGGATGGCCACCGCCCCCAGGAACACCGCCCCGGGCAGGGTGATCCTGGTCAGGATGTAGTTCAGGTACTCGGCCGTCTGGCGGCCGGGCCGGATGCCGGGGATGAAGCCGCCGTACTTCTTCATGTTGTCGGCGGTGTCGACCGGGTTGAAGGCGATCGAGTTGTAGAAGTAGGCGAACCCGATGATCAGCAGGAAGTAGGTGATCATGTAGAGCGGGTGGCTGCCGCTGCGGGCGAACTTCTCCACGAAGTCGGTCAGCCACTGCTTGTTCACGATCGAGGCCAGCAGCACCGGGATGTAGAGCAGGCTGGAGGCGAAGATGATCGGGATGACGCCGGCCTGGTTGACCTTGAGCGGGATGTAGGTCGACTGGCCGCCGTACATCCGCCGCCCCACCATCCGCTTGGCGTACTGCACCGGGACCCGGCGCTGGGCCTGCTCGACGAAGATAACGGCCACGATGATCAGCAGGCCGAGGAAGCAGACCAGCCCGAAGATGAAGGGCCCGTTCACACGCAGGATGTTGGCGCCCTCGCTGGGCAGCCGGGCGACGATGGCCGAGAAGATCAGGATCGACATGCCGTTGCCGACCCCGCGGGCGGTGATCAGCTCGCCCAGCCACATGATCAGGGCCGTCCCGGCGGTCAGGGTGAGCACGGCCAGGGCGAACCGCCCCGGGGTGAGCCCGGGGAAGATGTCCAAGGGCAGGATCCCCTGGTTGTGCGCCAGCTGGACGATGCTGGCCGACTGGAGCAGGGCCAGGAACACCGTCACGTACCGGGTGTACTGCTGGATCTTCTTGCGGCCGCTCTCACCCTCCTTCTGGAGCTGCTCCAGCCGGGGGATGACCACCCCGAGGAGCTGCATGATGATCGAGGAGGTGATGTAGGGCATGATCCCGAGGGCGAAGATGGCGAACTGGGTCAGCGCCCCGCCCGAGAACAGGTTGATCAGCGTGAACGCGCCGTTGGGGTCCTGGGCCGACGGGTTCCGCAGGTAGTCCTGGACCGCGTCGAAGTCGACGCCGGGCACCGGCAGGTGGGACCCGAGCCGGTACACGGCGATGATGGCCACGGTGAAGAGGATCTTGCCCCGCAGCTCGGGGATCTTGAATGCGTTGCGAAAGGCCGACAGCATCCGCGGGTTTCCTCTCCTTTGCGGCCTAGACGACCTCTACGGTACCGCCTGCGGCGGTGATCTTGGAGGCCGCGGTGGCCGAGAAGGCGTGCGCCCGCACCTCCAGCGCCACCGAGACCTCCCCGGAGCCGAGCACCTTGACCGGGGTGCCCTTGCGGGCCAGGCCGGCCGCGACCAGGCCGTCCGGGTCGATGCCGCCGCCCCTCGGGAACGCGGCCTGGAGCCGGTCCAGGTTGACCACCGACCAGTGGACCTTGTTGGGGTTGGTGAACCCGCGCAGCTTGGGGATGCGGCGCTGGAGCGGCATCTGGCCGCCCTCGAAGCCGACCCGGATCTGCGACCGGGCCTTGGAGCCCTTGGTGCCCCGGCCGGCCGTCTTGCCCTTGCCCGAGCCATCGCCGCGCCCCTTGCGGACCCGGTCCTTGGTGGACCCGGGCGCCGGGCGTAGGTGATGCAGTTTCACTCGTCTACCTCCTCCACCTCGACCAGGTGGGAGACCTTGAAGATCATGCCGCGGATCTCGGGGCGGTCGTCCTTGACCACCGTGTGGCCGATCCGCTTGAGCCCGAGACTCCTGACGGTCGCCCGCTGCGGGCGGGGCCGGCCGATCAGGGACCGCTTCTGGGTGACCTTGAGCCTCCTCACGCCGACTGCTCCTTCGCCTTGCCGGCGGTGGCCCCGACCGCGGCCGCCGCCTTCTGCCTGGCCACCGTGACCGGCGACATCTCGGCCAGGTCGAGGCCGCGCCGGTCGGCCACCTCCTGGGGCCGGCGCAGCTGCTTGAGGCCGGCGACGGTGGCGTGGACGATGTTGATCGGGTTCGAGGACCCGAGCGACTTGGAGAGCACGTCGGAGACCCCGGCCGCCTCGAGCACGGCCCGGACCGGGCCGCCGGCGATGACCCCGGTACCGGGGGAGGCCGGCTTGAGCAGCACCCGGCCGGCGCCCTCGGCGCCGAGCACCTCGTGCGGGATGGTCGAGCCGATCATCGGCACGGCGAAGAAGTTCTTCTTGGCCGTCTCGACGCCCTTCTGGATGGCCGAGGGGACCTCCTTGGCCTTGCCGTAGCCGACGCCGACCTTGCCGTTGCCGTCGCCGACCACCACAAGGGCGGTGAAGGAGAACCGGCGGCCACCCTTCACGACCTTGGCCACGCGGTTGATCGCGACCACGCGCTCTTCGAACTGGGACTTGGGGCTGTCATCCCGGCCTGGGCCGCCCCGGTCGTCACGGGGCGGCCGGTTGCCTGTCTGTCCACCGGGACCCCGGCGAGGGGCTGGTGCCATGCGGAATGCCTCCTTCAGCGTTTCCTAGAAATCAAGGCCGCCCTCGCGGGCCGCTTCGGCCAGCGCGCGGACGCGTCCCTGGTACTGGTAGCCGCCACGGTCGAACACCACCGAGGTGATGCCGGCAGCCTTGGCCTTGGTGGCCAGCTCGGCGCCGACCCGGGTGGCGGCGGCCTTCTTGTCGCCGTCGCCGGTGGTGGTCGGCGAGCCCGCCGAGGCCAGCGTGCGGCCGGCCCGGTCGTCGATGAGCTGGGCGTAGATCTGCTTGTTGGAGCGGAAGACGGCCAGGCGCGGCCGCTCGGCCGTGCCGACCACCCGCCGCCGCACGCGACGGTGACGCCGCAGGCGCGCGTCGCGCTTCACCTTGGCAGAGTTCATGGTCGGGTCCTCACTTCGCCGTCTTGCCGGCCTTGCGGCGGACGACCTCGCCGGCGTAGCGCACGCCCTTGCCCTTGTACGGGTCTGGCTTGCGCAGCCGCCGAATGTCGGCCGCCACCTGGCCCACCTGCTGCTTGTCGATGCCCCTGACCGAGAACCGGGTCGGGCTGGCCACCTCGAAGGTGATGCCCTCGGGGGCCTTGACCGGGATCTGGTGGGAGTAGCCGAGGCTGAACACCAGGTCGGAGCCCTGGGCCTGGACCCGGTAGCCGACCCCCTGGATCTCGAGCTGCTTCTCGAACCCCTTGGTGACCCCCTCGACCATGTTGGCCACCAGCGAGCGGACCAGGCCGTGCAGGGACCGGTTCTCGCGCTCGTCGTCGGGCCGCTCGACCACGACGTGGGCGCCCTCCTGGCGCACCGAGATCGAGGTCGGGATTGTCTGGGCCAGGGTGCCCTTCGGGCCGGTCACGGTGGCCAGGGTGCCCTCCACCTTGACCTCGACGCCGCTGGGGACCTCGATGGGCATCTTGCCGATGCGTGACAACGTTGGCCTCCCTTACCAGACGTAGGCCACGACCTCGCCACCGATGCCCGCCTTGTGGGCGGCGCGGTCGGTGAGCAGGCCGGACGAGGTCGAGATGATGGCGATGCCGAGGCCTCCGAGGACCCGGGGCAGGCTCTCCTTCTTGGCGTACACGCGCAGCCCCGGCTTGGAGATGCGGCGGACGCCGCTGATGGTCCGTTCCCGGTTGGGCCCGTACTTGAGCTCGATGGTCAGCTTGGAGCCGACGTCGGCCTTGGTGACGGCGAAGTCGCGGATGTAGCCCTCCTGCTTGAGGACCTTGGCGATCTCCACCTTGACCCTCGAGCTGGGCATGTTGATCTCGTCGTGGTAGGCGGCGTTGCCGTTGCGCAGCCGGGTCAGCATGTCGGCGATCGGGTCGGTCATGCTCATCTCAGTCCACCGCCCCTTACCAGCTCGACTTGGTGACGCCCGGCAGCTCGCCGGCGTGGGCGAGCTGGCGCACGCAGATCCGGCACAGGCCGAACTTGCGCAGCACGGCCCGCGGCCGCCCGCAACGCTGGCAGCGCGTGTAGCCGCGCACCTTGAACTTCGGGGTGCGCTTGGCCTTGGCGATCAGTGCCTTCTTTGCCATCTGGCGGTGCTACCTCCTGGTCCTGCCGGTTCGCCCGTGCGGGCGCCTGGCCGGAACCGTTGTCAACTCTGGCGGAATGGGAACCCGAGGGCGGTCAGCAGCGCCCGCCCCTGCTCGTCGGTCTCGGCGCTGGTCACCACGGTGATGTCCATGCCCCGGACCTTCTCGATCTTGTCGTAGTCGATCTCGGGGAAGACCAGCTGCTCGGTCAGCCCGAAGGTGAAGTTGCCGTGGCCGTCGAAGGTCCTGGGGTTCAGGCCACGGAAGTCGCGGATGCGGGGCAGGACGACCGAGATCAGCCGGTCCAGGAACTCCCACATGCGGTCGCCGCGCAGGGTGACCTTGGCCCCGATGGACTGGCCCTCGCGGATCTTGAAGCCCGCGATGGACTTCTTGGCCTTGGTGACCAGCGGCTTCTGCCCGGTGATCTGGGTGAGGTCGCGGACCGCGCCGTCAAGCAGGCGCGCCTCGCGGATGGCCTCGCCGATGCCCATGTTGACCACGACCTTGAGCGGCCGGGGGACCTGCATGATGTTGCCGAGCTCGAGCTCGTCCTTGAGCCGCTGCTCCAGCTCGGCGCGGTAGCGCGTCTTGAGCCGGGGCATCTCTCGGTCTGTGGCGGTCTGCGTCATCGTCTCGTCTTCCTCTTAGAACTTCGCGCCGGTGCGGGCGCAGACCCGGACCTTGACGCCGTCCTCGTCGCGGTAGGCGACCCGGGTCGGCTTGCCGTCGTCCGGGCTCAGCAGCTGGACGTTGGAGGCGTCGATCCAGGCCTCCTTCTCGGTGATGCCGCCGGTCTGGCCGCCCCGCTGGGTCGGGCGGATCTTCTCGTGCCGCTTGATGCGGTTGACGCCCTCGACCAGCACCTTGTTGCGGCCCGGGTCGACCTTGAGCACCCGGCCGGTGACCCCGAGGTCCTTGCCGGCCATGACCATCACGCGGTCGTCCTTGCGTACCTTCACCGCTACAGCACCTCCGGGGCCAGGCTGATGATCTTCATGAAGCGCTTCTCGCGCAGCTCCCGGCCGACCGGCCCGAAGATGCGGGTGCCCCGCGGGTTCTGCTGGTCGTTGATGATCACGGCCGCGTTCTCGTCGAAGCGGATGTAGGAGCCGTCGGGGCGGCGCTTCTGCTTCTTGACCCGGACGACGACCGCCTTGACGACCTCGCCCTCCTTGACGGCGCCGCCGGGGATGGCGTCCTTCACCGTGGCCACGATGATGTCGCCGATCGAGGCGTAGCGCCGCCCGGAGCCGCCGAGCACGCGGATGCAGAGGATCTCCTTGGCACCCGTGTTGTCCGCGACCTTCAGCCGCGACTCCTGCTGGATCATCTTGGTTGCTTCCTCTTCGTCGTATTGGTCTTACTTGGCCTTCTGGATGATCTCGGTGACCCGCCAGCGCTTGGACGCCGAAAGGGGCCGGGTCTCGGCCAGCCGGACGATGTCGCCCGGGCCGGCGGTGTTCTGCTCGTCGTGGGCCTTGAGCCGGGTCGTCCGCCGGATCGTCTTCTGGTACAGGCGGTGCTGGCGGATGTCCTCCACCTCGACGACCACCGTCTTGTCCATCTTGTCGGAGACCACGACCCCGGTCCGGACCTTGCGGCTCCCGCGGGGGTTGCTCGTGGTCGTCGTGTCCTGCTCGCTCACTGGCGCTCCCTCTCCTCGTCCCGCTCGCGCTGGTGCATCACGGTGAGGACCCTGGCGATGTCCTTGCGGACCTCGCGCAGCCGGTGCGGGTTGTCGAGCTGGCCGGTGACGTTCTGGAACCGGAGGTTGAACAGCTCCTCCTTGGCCTCGGCCAGCTTGGCGGCCAGCTCGTCTGTGTCCAGGTCGGCCAGCTCACTTGCCTTCATGGTCATCACTCCGCGTCAACGCGCTTCACGAACTTGCACTTCATGGGCAGCTTGTGGGCGGCCAGGCGCATGGCCTCCTGGGCGGTGGCCTCCGAGACGCCGGACAGCTCGAACATCACCCGTCCGGGCCGGACCACCGCGACCCACCACTCGGGCGAGCCCTTGCCCGAGCCCATCCGGGTCTCGGCCGGCTTCTTGGTCACCGGCTTGTCCGGGAAGAGGTTGACCCAGACCTTGCCGCCACGCTTGATGTAGCGGGTCATGGCGATACGGGCCGCCTCGATCTGCCGGTTGGTCACCCACGAGGGCTCCAGCGCCTGCAGGCCGTAGTCGCCGAAGGTCACCCTGGTGCCGCCGCTGGCCAGCCCGCGGCGGTGGCCGCGGTGCTGCTTACGGTGCTTGACGCGCTTTGGGGTCAGCATCTGCCGGTCACTCCTTGCCCTGCTCTGCCGCCGGGGCGG
>DATENJ010000812.1:0-2513 GCA_035275125.1 Actinomycetes bacterium
TCGCCGGTGGGGCCGCCGGCACCGGCGTCGGGGTGGACGTCGCCGCCGGCGGGCGGGGGCGGCGTGCGGAGGGCATCGGCCTCCTCCCGACGGCGGCGGGCGCTGTCGCTGCGCAGCTGATCGGCGAGGCGACGCGACGCCACCGTCACCAGCCACGCTCGGGGGTCGGCCGGCCATCCCTGCACCGGCCACTGGGTGGTGGCGGCGAGCAGCGCCTCCTGGACGGCGTCCTCGCAGGCGTCGAAGTGGCCGTAGCGGCGCACCAGCGTGCCGAGCACCTCGGGGACCAGCCGCCGGACGGGCCGCCAGTCGGTCACGGCTCCACGTTGGCCTCGTGCATGAGGGGCCGGACCTCGACACCCCAGTAGCGTGCCGCCGGGTTGCGGGCGGCGATCTCCAGGGCTCGCGCCAGGCTGTCGCAGTCGAGGATCGTGAAGCTGCCCAGGTACTCCTTGGCCTCGGCGTACGGGCCGTCGGTCACCACCGGCGTTCCGGCGGTGGTCCGGACCATCTTGGCGTTCACCTGGTCGGCCACGCCGTAGGCGCCGACCAGCTCACCCGACTCGAACAGCTCCTGGTTCAGGGCGTCGGTCTCGCGGAGGATCTCGGCGAACGCGTCCGGACCCACCGAGTTGAAGGCTTCCTCGTTGCCGTAGATCAGCAGCATGTACTTCACGGGCGCTCCTCTCTCACTGCTTCGTCTGGGCCGGCCCGACCAGCTCGCCGCTGGCGCCGCGATCGTCCAGCACCAGCTTCGACCGGCCAGTGACGGTGTAGCGGATGTGGGTGACCGCGGGGGCCTCGACGACCCGGGTCGGGACCAGCTCGATGCCGTCGTCGGCGCCGAGGCCGAGGCTGGGGTCGAACAGGCGCTGGCCGTCGCCCAGCAGCACCGGGGCGATGTGCAGCTCGAGCTGGTCGAGCAGGCCGGCGGTCAGCACCTGGCGCAGGAGCTCCCCGCCGCCGGCCACCGCCGCGTCCTTGCCACCGGCGGCGTCCCGGGCCAGCTCGATGGCCCGCTCGATGCCGTCGGTGACGAAGGTGAACGAGGTGCCGCCCTGGCGCTCGAGCACCGCCTGGGGGCGATGGGTGACGACGAACACGGGGGCGTGGAACGGCGGCTCCTCGCCCCAGGGGACCTCGCCGGCGTCGAACATGCGCCGGCCCATGACGTAGGCACCGGCGGCCGCGAACGTCTCCTCGATGATCTCCGAGTCGACCGACCGCTCGCCGCCGGCGAAGCCCAGCCGCTCGCGCCAGGCCATGGCGTCCACGGCCCAGCGGGTGACCCGGAAGAAGCCGGGCGCTTCCGGCCCCTGCATCCAGCCGCTCATGTCCTTGGGATCCCGCGCGTCCCGCGGTCCGGTGTAGAAGCCGTCGAGGGACACCGACATCTGGGCGGTCATCTTGGTCATCGTTCCTGCTCCTCTCGTGTGGGCGGCCCTATGCCGCCGCTGCCCGTGAGTCGGAGCCGACCCACCGTTCTCGACACGCGCCAACGAGAACTCCCGCCTCGGCTGGTCACAACAGCCAGAGCGCGGCGACGATCGCGATGGTGCCGATGACCTGGGCGATCCAGAAGCTCGTGTGGTTGGTCTTGTGACGCCAGACCAGCATCCCCGCCCACCCGCCGAGCGCGCCGCCGATCAGCGACAGGAGAAGCAACGCCGTCTCGGGCACGCGCCGACCTCCGCGGATCGCCTGCCGCTTGTCGTAGCCGTAGGTGAGGAACGTGATCAGCCCGAGCCCGAGAACGTAGGCGACGATCGCGGACACGCCGGTCGCGACGGCAAGCGCGACCGCGACGAGGACGCCCGCGACGAGGGCTGCGATCACGGCCCTCCTGGTGAGCGCGCGTTTGCTGGGCATGAGCGTTGTCTATACGACGGTGGCCGGGTTCGCCCGTCGCTAGGGTGGCTGCGCGGTGAGGACCAGGCTCGAGCTCGCGGACCGCTGGAGACGCGGACAGCGCGGCTGGCCGGCCGGCTTCCCGCTCGTCCAGCTCCCGAATGCGCCGCTCCTCGCAGCGCTGGGCGGATGGCTCGTCGCCGCGCTGACGCAGGGCTCGGTGCACGCCTACGCACGCGCTGCGTTCTACGCCGGCCTGGCGGCGTGGGCGTGGGAGGAGCTGGCGGGCGGCGTGAACTGGGTGCGCCGCGCGCTCGGGGCCGCCGGGCTCGTCTACGTCGTCGTCAAGGTCGGCGCCGCCCTCGGGGCGTGAGGCCCGCTCACGCGAGGCGCCGCCGTCGGCCATGATCGCCCGATGGGGACTTTGCGAGAAGGCCAGAAGGTCTGGGTCGAGCAGGCCGACGGGTCCCGGCGCGCGGGCATCTTCGTGGGCGAGGCCGAAGCGAGTTGGTTCGGCGGTGCCCCCGGCGCGTACGTGGCCTATCCGGACACCAGGTCAGGCGAAGAGGTGGCGATCATGCGGGTCGTCCCGCGCGACGACGACGAGTGAGGGGTCGTCACTCGAGCAGCGCGGGCTCGAAGGGGAACGTCGAGAGCAGCTCCTG